>JAEMQS010000026.1 GCA_016463765.1 Solirubrobacteraceae bacterium
ACGCTCTCGATCATCACGAACGTCTTCACCGAGCGGACCGAGCGGGCGAAGGCGATCGGCCTGTGGGGCGCGGTCACCGGCCTGGCGATCGCCCTCGGCCCGATCGCCGGCGGCGCGCTGCTCGAGTCGTTCTCCTGGCAGTCGACGTTCCTGGCGAAGGTGCCCGTCGCGCTTGTCGCGATCGCGCTCGTGCTCTGGGTCGTCCCGACGTCGAAGGACCCCGAGGCGCCGCGGCTGGACCTCGGCGGCCTGGTCCTCTCGACCGCCTTCGTCGGGACGCTGGTCTACGCGATCATCGAGGCGCCGGAGGCCGGCTGGCAGTCGGCCCAGACCATCGGCCTGCTGGCCGCCGCGCTCGTGCTCGGCGCGGTGTTCGTCGCCTTCGAGCGGCGGGTGGCGCAGCCGATGCTCGACGTCCGCGTGTTCCGCAACCTGCGCTTCAGCGCGGCGTCGGTCTCCATCACCGTCGCGTTCTTCGCACTGGCCGGCTTCATCTTCCTCATCACGCAGTACTTCCAGTTCCTCAAGGGCTACGGCCCGCTGGAGACCGGCCTGCGGATCCTCCCGGTCGCCACCTCGGTGGCCGTCGGATCGATCGTCGGCACCCAGCTCGCCGTGCGGCGCGGGACGAAGTTCGTCGTCGGCGGCGGCCTCTCGATGCTCGCCGTCGCCTACGCGTGGACGTCGACGGCCGACGCGAGCACGGCGTACTCGACCATCGTCGGCCAGATGCTGTTCCTCGGCACCGGTATGGGCCTGACCAGTGCGCCCGCGACCGAATCGATCATGGGCGCCGTCAGCGAGGCGAAGGCCGGGATCGGCTCGGCCATCAACGACACGGCGCGCGAACTGGGCGCGACGCTGGGCGTCGCGGTCATCGGCAGCGTCTACGCGTCGCTGTACGCCGACGCATTCGCGTCGTCGGCCACGCGCGCGGTGCCCGGCGAGGCGGTCGAGGCCGCACGCGAGTCCGTCGGCGCCGCGCTCATCGCCACCGAGCGCCTCGGTGAGGCCGGCGCCGGCGAGGCGGGGACCGCGCTCTTCGGCCTCGCCTCGCAGGGCTTCTTCGACGGCATGCAGGCGGGGTGCCTCGTCGCCGCCGGAGTGTGCGCGGCGGGTGCCGTGCTGTGCCTGCTGACCCTGCCCGCGCAGCCGGAGCCGGACCCTGCCGATCAGACCTCGATCCAGTCCCCCGGCGCGGTGATCCGCACGGCGACCCCCGCCGCCGCGCCCGCCTCGGTCAGCCGCTGACGCGCGCCGGTGACGGGGCGGTAGTAGGTCTCGTGCTCGAACATCCGCACGTCGTGCATCGGTACGAGCACGTCGGCGCGGAGCGCCCGCGCCGCCTGCACCGACTGCTCGGGCGTCATCACGGCGGGCACACCGTCGGCCGCGGGCTGGAGGTTCGGGTAGTCGATCTCGACGCCGTTGGCCGGGAGGCACGCGACATGGATCGGCCCGGCCGCGGCGGCGATCGCCCACCAGCCGCCGTGCCAGAGCGTGTCGCCGCCGTGCAGCACCCGCCGGCCGCCGGCTTCCACGAGCCACGACACCTGCGGCGACCCGAGACCGTCGACCGCTGGCAGCGCGGTGACCTCGAACGCGCCGATCCGCCGCGCGTCGCCCGCACGCGCCAGGACCTGCGGCCGGCCGGTCTCCGCGAGGCCGCGCTCGGCCTCACCCGTCACGAACTCGTCGAACTCCGTGGCCGACGCGGCCTCGGGTCGCAGGACCTCGCCACCGGGCGTCACCGCGGCGTCGAGCGCGCCCACGTCCGCGTGATCGCGGTGCAGGTGCGTGAGGAGGGCGGCACGCGCGACGCCCGGCTCGGGCGCGACGAGCGGCTCGGCCTCGGGCCCGAGGAAGGCCGAGAAGATGCCGGGGTCGACCAGCGGGTCGATGACGAGCCGGTCGTCGTCGGCCTCCAGTTCGATTCCTGCCCAGCCCAGTCGTCGCATGCGCATTGGCCGCACCTCCGTCACGTGTCGTTTGGCGCACGCTCGTACGCCATGTATCGCACGATCGTACGCTAAAATCGGCGCGATGCCCAGGAAGTCCCGTGCTGAGGCCGAGCAGACCCGTCAGGCGATTCTCGATCGCGCCGGCGCGCTCGGATCCGCCGAAGGGCTCGAAGCGCTCAGCCTCGGGCGGCTCGCCGCCGACCTGCACCTGAGCAAGAGCGGCGTCATCGGGCACTTCGACGCCAAGGAGCACCTCCAGGTCGAGGCCGTCACCGCCGCCGTCTCCCGTTTCACCAAGGAGGTCTGGGACCCCGTCGCCGACCGGGCCGAGGGTCTGCCCCGGCTGCGCGCGGCGATGGATGCGTGGCTGGGCTTCCTCGAGCGCGACGTCTATCCCGGCGGGTGCTTCCTGACCGCCGCCGCCCACGAGTTCGACGACCGGCCCGGCCCGATCCGCGACGTGCTCGCGGCCGCGTGGCGGCAGTGGCACGCGGTCCTCATGCGTGACGTCGTGCTCGCCCAGCGCGCCGGTGACCTTCCCGAGAGCCGCGAGCCCGCGCAGGTCACCTTCGTCCTGCACGCCCTCGTGACCCAGGCGAACTTCACCCGGCGCCTGCTGGACGACGACACCGCGCTCGACCGCGCCCGCGCTGAGATCGACGCCGTGCTCAGCCCTCCGCCCGGACGACCGGCCCCGGCTTGACCACGAGCGTCCCGGTGTTGGTGAAGCCGTCCCCGCCGTCGAGGATGGCGCCGGTGATCGGCGTCGTTCCGCCGGCGAACGGGACAGTGAACGAGGCCGGCCCCGTGTTCAGCAGCGACACCAGCGGCTGACCGGCGATCGGCGGCGGGTCGTAGTCGCCCGGGCTCGTCGGGAAGCAGTCGATCGTCGCGGTCGCCAGGTCGGCGCCGCCGAGGCCCCAGTCGACCTTCAGCGTGTCCTCGCCCGCCACGGTGATCGTCGCCGTCCAGGACGTCGCGGGTGCCACGGGGCTGACGTGCGCGCAGCCCGGGGTCTTGCCGGTCACCGTCAGGTTCTCCCAGGCGATCGGAGCCTGATCGGTCCACCGCTGCTGCTTGCGGTTCGCGCGCCGGGCCTTCAGCGTGCCGCGCATGGTCCCGGACCCGTCGTGCGTCGCCAGCCTCCCGGTGCCGGAGATGTCGAGCGTGAGCTCGTAGGTATCGCTGAGCTTGCAGAGCTCCTCGGAGAGCTGCTTGGCCAGCTGCTCGTAGTCCTCGAAGACCCGGTCACCGTCGAGCGTCCGCTTCGCGCCGCCGACCCGCTCGCCGGTCTTCTTGTCGATGAGGTCGAGCGTCACCTCGACGCGGTCGGCGTTGACCTGCCGCGCCCGGCCCCTGACCTCGATGTCCGCCTCCACGAGGTTGCGTGTCACCCGGGTCGACGGATCGACGTAGGGCGACTGCTGGAACTCCAGCTCCTTGAGCAGCTCGGCGCGACGGTCATGTTCGATGACGGCGATCTCGCAATCCGGCTTCGCGTCCCCGAAGAGGTCGCCGATGGCGAGATCGTTCAGACCCTGGCGCAAGAAGTCCCACTCGCCGTCCAGCTTGCCGGTGACGTTCGGCATCTCGAGGGCCACGACGCCGGGCGTGACGTTCCCGAGCTCCTGCACGTAGGCCGCGCGCGCCTTGGGCTTCTTCTTGCGCTTGCGCTTGAGGTTCGTCTTGGTCCGCCGCTGCCCGGACTTCAGCGTCACGCCGGAGACGACCTGCGTCGGCCGGGAGCCGGGGCGCACGATGCTGCCGACGATCGTGTACGAGCCGGGTGGCAGCGACAGCGTGAACCGGCCGCTGCGCCCCACCTCGCGCGCGGCGGCCAGCGTGCCGGTCGCGCGGTTGACCGCCCGGACCTCGGCGTCCGCCCCGCGGGGCACGGTGACGCCTAGCGACCCGGAGAAGACGCCGCGCTTGACGGCGGCCGACGCGGTGCTCGGCACGGCCGGCAGGGTGAGCGCGACCAGGACCAGGACGAGCATGCGACGCGGCATGACCGAACTGTACGCGCTGACGCATCCGCGATGATGTCGTCGTGGCCGAGGAACTCGACTACCGGTTCAGCCTCGCGAACGAGCGGACGTACCTCGCGTGGATCCGCACGGCGCTGGCGCTCGTCGCCGCAGGAGTGGTCGCGGCGAAGGCGCTGAACTTCGACCACGAGGTGGTGCGGTGGATCGTCGCGATCCCGCCCCTCGCCGCGGGCGCGGCGCTGGCCGTCGCGGCGGGCCGCCAGGAGCGGCGTTACGACGCCGCGATGCGCGCCGGCCGCAAGCTCCCCGAGGCGCGCTGGATGCGCGGCATGGGCGTGGCGCTCGGGCTCTACGCCGTCGTGGCGCTCGTGGCCATCGTGCTCGACTGACGCCGCGCGACGCCCGCGATGTGCGGCAGCGCAAACGGCCCCAGGCCCGACATGAAGCGCCGTTGCTCGACGACATCGAACCCGGACGCGTCGAGTGCGGTCGACGTGTCGCGCGCGACGTGGCAGCCGGCGCCGAGCTTCGGCCACACGCCGGAGCGGTCGAGCAGGCGCTGGAAGGCCGCCGGCCGCGCGCGATGCGCGACGACGTGCTCGTAGAAGCGCAGCTCGCCGTCGGGTCGCACGACGCGTTCGAGCTCGGCGAGCGCCGCGGCCTGGTCGCTCACCGAGCACAGCACCAGGGAGAGGACCGCGCCGTCGCACGACGCGTCGGCCAGTGGCAGTGACTCGGCGGTGCCGTCAACGACCTCGACGGGCACCGGCGCCGCGGCGACGTGCCTCGCCGCCTCGGCGCGCAGATGCGGCTCGGGCTCCACGGCCACGACGCGGGTGACACCCACCGGGTAGTGGGCGAAGTTCACGCCGGTACCGGCGCCGACCTCCACGATGTCCCCCTGCAGCCCACCGAGGAGGGTGTCGCGGTCCCGTCCGGACATGGCACCGGGCGCGGCGAGCTTCCAGAAGCGGGCGAACAGCGGGTGGTCATGCGTGTCCTGCGTGCTCACGGCGCGATCATCCCACGCGCGCGAGCGCCAGCCCGCCGGTGCCGCCGTCGGGTCCGGCGGTCCGCAGCGCGGGGACGAGTTCGCTGGTCACCAGTCCGGTCTCGTCGGTGAGCGCGTCGACGATCGCAAACCAGCGTGCCATGCGCTCGGGGGCATCGACGACGACGGTGACCGTCGGCGCGTGCCGTCGCAGCTGCCACAGCGTGTCGCCGTGGGGCGCGTGGTTGCCGTGGTAGCCGCGGATGCCGCGCAGCGTCGTCGCGCCCGCGGCGCCCGCGCGGCGCAGCTCGCGGATGAGCTCAGCGTGCAGCGGGGCCCCGCCGTGACGTGACTGCGCACCCGCGAACACCGTGAGCTTCTGCCACACCGCCAGCCCCGAGGGATCGGTCGCGGGAACCTCGGCGGGGACCGTGAGCCGCGCGCCGTCGCGCTTGCAGACGGTGACGCGCTCGAGCGTCATGGTCGGACGCTCGAGCATGGGGGCGATACGTGCGCGCGCCGCGGCGATCGCCTGCCCGTCCCCCACCGCGACGACCATGACCGGCACGGCCGTGTTCCGTCCGGTCAGGCGTGCGCGCTGCCGGGCTCCGTGCAGCGTGCCGTCGACGCCCAGCAGTGCCGTCGCACCCGCCACGCCGGCCGCATGCAGCTCGTCGATCACCGCCTCGTAGGCCACGCGCCCACCCGCCCGCTCGTGCCGGCCGACGTACACCGTGAGCTTCGCCTCGGCCGCTGGCGCTGCGTCGTCGTCGGCGAACCTCGCCCGCTCGAGCGTGACGAGCCCCTGGAACGGCAGCGCCACCACCTCCTCGGCCGCCGCCTCGACCCGCGTGCGCTCGTCGACCGCGACGCTCACGAGCGGGAGGTCCTCGGACAGCGTGAGCAGCCGGTCGGTCCGCAGCCGGTGCTTCGGGCCGAGGCCCTCGGTGCCGCGCAGCAGGGCGCTGACGCGCAGCTCGTGCCGCGCGGCGATCTCCATGAGCGCGTCGGCGGCGAACCGGCCGCCGTCCGTACGGGCCCGCTCGCCGAGGTAGACCGTGAGCTTCAGGGCGTCGGCGCTCACAGCAGCAGCCCGACTTCCCGGCCGGCCCACGCCAGCGCGACCCCGAGCACGAGACTCACCGCGAAGTTCAGGGCGCCGAGCCGCAGGCGTCCCTCCTCGCCCAGCCGGTGGCTCTCCAGCGCCCACGTGCTGAACGTCGTGAAGGCGCCGAGGAACCCGAGCGCCGCGAACCGGTACGCGTCGCCATCCAGGGCCGTGCCGACCACGACGCCGAGCACGAACGCGCCCGACAGGTTGACGGCCAGTGTCCCGACGGGAAACGCGCTCCCCGCCCGCCGCGAGACGGCGCCGTCGAGCAGGAACCGCGCGAGCGCCCCGAGTCCGCCCAGGACGCCGACCGCCATCAGCACCGGCAGGCTCACGCGCGCAGCCTCCCGCCGGTGCGGACCAGGTTCGTCGCCAGCAGGACGGCCGCGAACCCGGCCACCACGCTGACCAGCGCGTAGGCGAGCGCTAGCCCGAGGTGGCCCGCATCGAGCATGAACAGCAGCTCGACCTGCATGGTCGAGAACGTCGTCAGCGCCCCGCAGAACCCGGTGCCCAGCAACGGCCGCCGATACGCGGAGAGCGGGAGGCGCTCCTGCAGGCGGGTGACGAACCAGCCGAGCAGGAACGCGCCCGCGATGTTCACGAGGAACGTCTCCCACGGCCAGCTGCCCGGGTCGGCGGCGAACCGCTCGGCGAGATCTGCGCGCAGCACGGCTCCCGCGAACCCGCCGGCGAAGATCGCAGCGAGTTCGCGGGGATCGGGACGCATGCGGCGACGATAGACCCGGCCCCGGGCGAACGGTCCGTAGGGATCGCGTATGAGTGGCCGCCGGACCCTCTCGCACCGCCATCGCCGTGCCGATAGCCAGGAGGTCAGGGACGACAAGCAGGGGGAACTCACGCATGGCATCGCACCGACCGGGCCGCTACGGCGCCGGCTTCATCGCCGCACTCATCGCCGTGGTCATCGCCGCGCCCGTCGTGCATGCCGCTGACCCTGCCCTGACGACCATCGCGCCCGACGGGCACGTCGCGGGCGAGAGCTCGGTCGACTCCACCGCGGACGCCGCCCAGGCCGTGGTCGACAGCGTGCAGGGTGAGCCCGCCGCCACCGCCGGGGCCCTGCGAGGCACCGGCGACAACGTCGACGGCGAACTCGGCGTCGGCAAGCGCGGCAGCGAGACGAACTTCGCCATCACCGGCACCGAGATGGACTGGACCTCCGCCGCCGCGGGCGACGACTTCACCTGCGCGATCCGCGCCCCGGGCACGTTGTGGTGCTGGGGCGAGAACGGCTTGGGTCAGCTCGGCCTCGGGGACCGCACCGACCTCCAGGTTCCGGCCCGGATCGGCACCGCCGCGACGTGGACGAGTGTGACCGCGGGCCGCTCCCACGCCTGTGCGACGCAGTCCAACGGCACCCTGTGGTGCTGGGGCGAAGGGTCCTACGGCAAGCTCGGGCTGAACTCGGTCACGACCTTTGCGACGCCGCAGCGCGTCGCCGGCACGGGCTGGAAGGCCGCCAGCGCCACCATCGACTCGACGTGCGCCGTGAAGACCGACGGCACCCTCTGGTGCTGGGGCTACAACGGCTCCGGCCAGCTCGGTCAGGGCGACGTCACCAGCGAGCGCACCCCGCAGCGCGTCGGCACCGCCGCGACGTGGGACACGGTCTCCAGCGGCGGCTACCACACGTGCGCCACCCAGACGAACCGCAGCCTGTGGTGCTGGGGCGACAACAACCTCGGCGAGGCCGGCGTCGGCAACGTGACGAAGCAGAAGAGCCCGGCTCGCGTCGGGACGACGAACGACTGGTCCGCGGTCTCCGCCGCCTTCGACTCGACCTGCGCGATCCGGACCAACGGCACCCTCTGGTGCTGGGGCTACAACGGCTCCGGCGAGCTGGGCCTCGGCCACACGCTCAACCAGCGCGCGCCGCAGCAGGTGGGCGTCGACGCGACGTGGGCGTCGCTGGCCGCCGGCCGCTACTCCACCTGCGCGATCAAGGCCGACACCACGCTGTGGTGCTGGGGCTACAACGCGATCGGCCAGCTCGGCCACGGCGACACCGCCCGCCGGACCGCGCCCACGCAGGTCGTCACGCCCGTCACGGCCATCGCCGTCGCACCGGGCGCCGCCGCCGACCACACCATGGTCGTGACCGGCGACACCACGCCCGTCGACGCCTGCCCTGAGCAGCCGCTGGCGCAGTCCTTCGCCTCGCTCGGCGACCTGGCGGAATACTCCCTTGCCCCCGCGGGTGACTTCGAGAGCTCGGTCGAGCACTGGTCGCTCAAGCACGCCGCGGTCGTCGCGGGCAACGAGGACGTCGGGATCATGCCCGGAGCGCAGTCGCTGCGCCTCGGCGGCCTCGGTTCGGTCGGCACCCCGGAGGTCGTCTCGCCGCCGTTCTGCATCAACGAGACGAACCCGCACTTCCGCTTCCTCCTCAAGAGCGCGGCGACGACGAACAACCTCTACACGTCGATCCGCTTCCGCCCGCGCTTCAACCCGTCGTACGTCGTCGAGCTGACGTCTGAGACCGCTCCCGGCGCGGCCGGCAGCTGGCGCGCCTCGGGCATCCACCCGCTGGCGACACGGATCGCCGAGAGCCTCATCGCCAAGGGCGGGACCGTGCAGCTGGTCTTCCGCACGACGGCGTCGGCGAACAGCCGCGGCGGGGTGCAGATCGACAACGTCCTCGTCGACCCGTACCGCCGCCGCTGAGTGACCGCGTCAGGAGCCGCGGTGGCGGAGCGTCGCCGCGAGCCAGCCCAGGATCAGGCCGGCGAGCAGCGTGAGGCCGATCACGAGGATGAGCGGGGTCTGCAGCGGGTCCCCGAAGACCCACGACACCTCGACGTCACGGGTGTTCACCGCGGCGAACAGACCGACGAGCACGCCGACGACGATCAGCGCGACGCGCGACGCGGTCTTCGTCGTGCGCTTGACGACACCCGGGCCGTGATCGGCGGGCGCGGGCGCGGGGGCCGGCGCGGGATCGACCGGGTGGGTATCCGGCTCGTGCAGATCGGGGGTCGTGGACATGGTGGGCTCCTTCATCAGCGGCAGGTTGCTCTCGTACTACCCGCTGGACGGGAGTCTTAGATCAATTGCGCCGACGCGACGCGTTGCCGCGCATGAAGTCCACGATCGCCTGCGTCGGCGCCCCCGGCGTGAACACCTCGGCGACACCCAGCGCCTTGAGCTCCGGGATGTCGTCGGCCGGGATCGTCCCGCCGACGGTGACGAGCACGTCGTCGACGTCCTGGGCCTTCAGCAGCTCGACGATCCGCGGCACCAGCGTCATGTGCGCGCCCGACAGGATGGACAGGCCGACGGCGTCGGCGTCCTCCTGGATCACGGTCTCGACGATCTGCTCCGGCGTCTGGTGCAGACCGGTGTAGATGACCTCCATGCCGGCGTCACGCAGCGCGCGGGCGATGATCTTCGCCCCGCGGTCGTGACCGTCCAGGCCGGGCTTGGCGACGACGACGCGGATCATCAGAAGACCGGCGTCTCGCGGTAGTCGCCCCACACCTCTTGGAGCGCGTGGACGATCTCGCCCTCGCTGGTGTGCGCGCGGGCGGCCTCGATGAGCGACGGCATGAGGTTGCCGCCCTCTGCCGCGACGCGCTTGACCTCGGCGAGCGACGCTTCGACCGCCGTCGCGTCGCGACGCGCGCGGACGGCCTGGAGGTTGCCGACCTGCTTGCGCTCCAGCGCGGGGTCGATCCGCAGGATCGGGGTCTGGGCGTCGTCGCCCTCGGTGTAGCGATTCACGCCGACGATGATGCGCCGCTCGTGGTCGATCTCGCCCTGGAGCTCGTAGCTCGCGTCGGCGATCTCGCGCTGCGGGTAGTTCTGCTTGACCGCCTCGACCATGCCGCCGAGCTCGTCGATCTTGGCGAAGTACTCGTAGGCCTGCTGCTCCATCTTGTCCGTGAGCGCCTCGACGAAGTACGAGCCGCCGAGCGGGTCGATCGTGTTCGTCACCCCGGTCTCGTGGGCGATGATCTGCTGCGTGCGCAGCGCGATCCGCACGGCCTCCTCGGTCGGCAGCGCGAGCGCCTCGTCGTAGGAGTTCGTGTGCAGCGACTGGGTGCCGCCGAGCACGCCGGCGAGCGCCTCGATCGCGGTGCGGACGATGTTGTTCAGCGGCTGCTGCGCCGTCAGCGACACGCCCGCGGTCTGCGTGTGGAAGCGCATGAGCCACGACTTCGGGTCCTTCGCGCCGAACGTCTCCTTCAGCTCGCGCGCCCAGATCCGCCGGGCGGCGCGGTACTTGGCGATCTCCTCGAAGAAGTCGATCTGCGCGTTGAAGAAGAAGCTCAGGCGCGGCGCGAAGTCGTCCACGTCGAGGCCGCGCTCGACGGCCTGCTCGACGTAGGTCAACCCGTCCTTCAGCGTGAACGCGAGCTCCTGCGCGGCCGTGGCTCCGGCCTCGCGGATGTGGTACCCGCTGATCGACACGGAGTTCCAGCGCGGCATCTTCTCGGTGCTCCACTCGACCATGTCGCCGAGCAGGCGCATCGCCGGGTCGATGGGGAAGCACCATTCCTTCTGGGCGATGTACTCCTTGAGGATGTCCGCCTGGATCGTGCCGCCGAGCTTGTCGGCGGGAACGCCGGAGCGCTCGGCCGCGACGACGTAGTACGCGAGCATGATCGCCGCGGGCGCGTTGATCGTCATCGAAACGGTGACGTCGCCGAGGTCGATCCCCTGGAAGAGCGTCTGCATGTCGTCGACGGTGTCGACGGCCACGCCCTCACGGCCGACCTCGCCGAGGCTGAGCTCGTGGTCGGAGTCGTGGCCCATGAGCGAGGGCATGTCGAACGCCGTCGACAGGCCGGTCTGCCCGTGGTCGAGGAGGTAGCGGAAGCGCTCGTTCGTCTCCTCGGCGGTGCCGAAGCCGGCGAACTGGCGCATGGTGAACATGCGGCCGCGGTACATCGACGGGTACACGCCGCGGGTGAAGGGGTACTGGCCCGGGAGGCCGATAGTCGCCGGGTCGGGGAGGTCGGCTTCCGTGTAGAGCGGGCGGATCGGCTCGCCGCTCAGCGTGGTGAAGGAGACGTCGCGCTCGGGGGTCGCGTCGTAGGCCTCCTGCCAGCCCTCGAGGGTCGGCTGCGGCGCTGGGGTCTTCGTATGTGCGGCCATCAGATAGTTAGAAGGTCGCATATCTCCCATGGCCGGTCAAGCATCCTCGAAGTCGTCGGCACCCGCGCGCAGTGGCCGGAGCGTCTCGTAGAGCCGCTCGCACTGCTCGGCATCGAGCGGCGCCATCGCGAAATCGGCGGCGTTGAGGAGCTTCGTGGCCTTCTTGGCGGCGCGCTTGCCTGCGGGGGTGATGCGCGCGAGCACCGCGCGGCGGTCGATCTCGTGCGGGACGCGCTCGACGTAGCCGCGCTCGCACAGCTTGTCGACGACGTTGGTGACGCTCGCGCGGTGGACCTGGAGGCGATCGGAGATCTTGCCCAGCGGCAGCTCGCCGCGTCGCGAGTAGAAGAGGAGCATGAGCGCCTCGTAGCGCGCGAACGTGAGGTCCTCGGCCGCGAGGAGTTCATTCAGCCGGGCGAGCAGGATCTGCTGGGCTCGGAAGATCGACGTGACCGCCGCCATCTGGGCGGTCGGCGGGTCGTCCCACTGCGCGTCCCACTGGCGGCGGGCCTCGGCGATGGGGTCGAACTGCGGTGACGGCACAGGCGCAGGGTACGGGGCCGCGCCGTCGCGCCCCGCTTCCAACCGTGTCGAACGGCAGTTCGAGGGATCGACGCAAGGCGTGACCAAGCCGCCGCTAGCCGTGGTGGATCCGCGGCCTCAGCGTGATGGATTGTCGGGGTACCGGAGGCGGCTCCGCAGTCGTCCGTTTGCGGCACAAGGCGGATGAAGATCGCCATGGCCCGCGGCCGGCTGAAGGGCAAGCAGCCCAAGCTCAGCCCCGCACAGGAGGCGCATCTCGTCAAGCTGCACCGGGCCGGTGAGCACACCGGCAGCAAGCTCGCCGAGCTGTTCGGCGTCGCGCGCTCGACGGGATAGCGTGCGGTCGAGCGTGCCGGAGGCCGCCGGGTCGGCTCGGCCACGCCAGTCACCGAGACACCAGCGCTCAGCGGCCGCGTCGGCGCCTGATCAGGTGTCCACTTCGCGTCCGGAAGCTCGCTAGCTTGCCACCTGTGACGACGCCACCTGAGCGAGCGCGTGGGCACCCGAATCCATCGGTCGGATCATCGGTTCCGGCGGAGGGAAGTCCCTGGGTAACGTGGCTGGCTGTCGCGGTCATCGTCCTCAACATCCCGCTGGGCCTGCTGTTCTTCTTCATGCTGGCCGTTTTTGATTGCCACGGCGGGTACGAATGCCCGTTCTGACGCGCCCGTCGTCGCGCGCACTAGCGACGCTCGTTGCGGCATTGAGTTGGTCTGCGCTGATGCTGCTGGGGGTGCTGCTCGTTGGACAGGGAGCGGGTGAGTGCGACTCCGTTCGCGCTGAATCCGCGAAGTTTCGCTCGCCACTCCGGCTGTGGTGCGACGGACTCCCTGGAGCGGTCGACTGGCCGAACAACCTCGTTGTGGGCTCCTTGCTCGTCATGCTCGTCGGGTCGCTCTCGGCGGTCTGGTTTCGCCGCGGCGCCATCGCCCCGGTGGCGCTTATCGGTGCCTCGGCGATGCTGACAGTTGGCCTGGTCGCCCCGGAGCGGGTACTCGCCGACCGTTGTACCGAGGGCGGAAGGTTGGTGTCCTGTCCGCCCGTCGGGAGGTAGTGGCTCGTCGAATGAGCGTCAGAGGGCGCCTGAGCTCTACCAGCTGTAGGAAGAGATCCGAGTGACGATGCGCCGTCGACCATGTTGCTCCTGTTGCGCAGTTGCCCACTCGATCGCACGCTGGGTCGTGGTGGCCGAACCCCCGGTAGCAACCGAGATCCGGACGGGTGGACACGCCCCGTCGCACGCCCGACGGCAGGGTGCAGCTGCAGACGGTGTAGAACTCAGCGAAACCGCGCCGGCAGCGCCGCGATCCCCTGCAGCGTGTTGTTGCTTAACGGCACCGGCGTGCCGACCGTGATCCGCTCGACCCGCGGCGCCATCGCCTCCAACAGCGTTCGCATCTCGAGCTTGGCGAGGTGGATGCCGACGCACGTGTGCGGCCCGTTGCCCCAGCCCAGGTGCGCGGCATGTTCGCGATGCACGTCGAAGCGCTCGGGCTCGGGGAACACTGTCTCGTCGAGGTTCGCCGCGCCGAACAGGACCGCGACGCGCGCGCCCTGCTTCATCGTGACGCCGTCGATCTCGTGGTCGCGTGCGAGCTCCCGCGTGAAGCCGCGGATGGGTGAGGCCAGCCGCACGCTCTCCACGACCGTCGCGGGGATGAGCTCCGGCGCCGCGCGCACCTCGTCCCACGTCTCGGGGTGGCGGCCGAGCAGCCACAGCAGGTACGTCGTGGCGAGGATCGTGGTGTCCAGTGCGGGGGCGACGAAGTCGATGACGAGCGCCTTCGCCTCGCGCAGGGTCAGCTCGCCGCGCGCATGGGCCTCGAAGACGGACGCCGCCCAGCTGCCCTGCGCGACGGAGTCCGGACGCAGGCGGCGGCTGAACAGGTAGAGGCCGAGGGCGCGCGGCATGGCGCGCACCCCGCGCCCGTTCGCCGGGCCGAGGGTCTCGAACGTCGCCGCGGCCCACCGCAGCAGGCGCGTGCTCCCGCCGTCGACTCCGACCAAGGTGGCGACGACGCTCGACGGCAGCCGGGATGCGACGTCACCCGCCGCCTCCACGTGGGGGCGGCGCAGCGCGTCCTCGACGACGTCCTGCGCCTCACGCGCCAGCGCCGGCTCGACCGCGCCGATCGCCTTCGCCCCGAGCGAGCGCATGAGCACCCGCCGCCGAGCGGTGTGGACGTCGTCGTCGCTGTTGAGCGTCGTGTCCCGCGCCAGCGCGTTCGTCAGCGGGTTCGCCGCGACGCCATGGCCGCTGCGGAAGAGCGCATCGTCGCGCAGCGCGGCCCGGACGTCGTCGAACCGCCCCATCGCGTACATGCGATGCCGCGGCAGCCACACGACCGGCCCCGCGTCGCGGATCCGCGCGAACAGCTCGCGGGAGTCGGCGAGCGCGTCCGGACCGTAGAGGTCCGCGTCGACGACCGGGGCGGTCACGCGACGCGCCACGACAGAGCGAACGGCGCGAGCGCGTCCTCGACGGCGCCGAGGTCGGCCGCGCCGTCGACCTCGATGACCACCGCCCCGTCCTCCAGCACGCCCGTCACCTCGGCTGCCGCCGACCCGATCGCCTCACGCGCGGCCCGTTCGGCCGCCCGCCGGCGCAGCTCGGGCTTGAACGGCTTGCCCACGAGCGTCAGCGGGATCTCGTCGATGATCTCCACGAGCTTCGGCGCCGCGGCGCGCTCGGGGACGCGGTCGGCCGCCCACGCGAGCAGCTCGTCCTCGGTCACCGCGCCGGGGACCACCTGGACGTACGCCACCGGGACCTCCCCGGAGTGCGCGTCCGGGCGACCCACCGCGCCGGCGCCCAGGACGGCCTCGTGCTCGAGCAGGGCGTCCTCGATGACGGCCGGGTCGATGTTGTGGCCGCCGCGGATGATGAGGTCCTTCGCCCGGCCGGCCAGCCGGACGAACCCCTCCTCGTCGACCGCGCCCAGGTCACCGGTGTCCAGCCATCCGTCGCGCACCTTGTCACCCGGGTCCGGCACGGGGCCGCCGGGGCCGGGGCGCAGGTAACCGGCGAAGACGTTCGGGCCGCGGATCACGAGCGTGCCGACCTCGCCGGGCGCCAGGTCCTCCCACGCGCCGGTCACCTCGTCGACGCGCACCGCGCGGACCTCCTGGTAGGGCAGCCGCTGGCCCACGGTGCCGCGCCGCGGCGCGCCCGGCCAGTCGCGCGCCGTCGCGCACGTCCCCTCCGTCAGGCCGTAGCCCTCCGACAGCTCGACGCCGGTCACGCTGTGGAACTGCTCGGCCACCGATGGCGGCAGGGGCGCGGCGCCGACGATCGGCAGGCGCAGGCTCGAGATGTCCGCGTCGACCGGCACCTGGGCCAGCACGGCGTAGACCGTCGGCACGCCCGACATGAGCGCGATCTTGTACCGCTCGACCATGCGCCAGAAGACGCCGTAGAGCGGGAGGTCGCGGTAGCCCAGCGGGCCCGCCCACAGCACGGGCTGGCCGCGCAGCAGCGGCGCGAGCACCGTCACGATCAGCGCGTTGGTGTGAAAGAGCGGGAGCGCGGCGAACACCACGCCGTCCTGGCCGAGCTCGCTGGCACTGGCGATCATCCAGGCGTTGGCGACCTCGCTGCCGTGGGTGCGGGCGGCGAGCTTCGGCGTCCCGGTCGTCCCTCCCGTGTGGATGTAGCTCGCCAGATCGTCGGCCTCCGGCAGCGTCGTGGGCGCGCCGTCGTGCACGTGTGCGGCGAGGTCAGCGAGGTAGCCGACCTCGACGCCCTCCAGCGGCGCCAGCGCCGGCGCCGCACCGTCTGCGCCGGTCGGGCGCAGCGCGAGCAGCGCCACGGCGGACACGGCCTGCGCGGCCTCTCGCGCGACCTCCCACGCGGCTGGGTCGAGCTCCGGGCCGGCCGCGACGATCACGCGCGCGCTCGCGAGCCGCACGAGCTCGACGACGTGCTCGGACGCCAGCCCCGGGTTGATGGGCGCCGCGATCCCCGCGGTCTCGGCGGCGAGGACGGCGGTGAGCAGCTCCTCGCAGTTGGGGGACAGCAGCGCGACAGCGTTGCGACGCCGGACCTGGAAGCCGGCCAGCACGGCCGCGGCGCGGTGCACGTCGGCCAGCAGCTCGGCGAACGTGCGGCCCGACGGCTCCTCCCAGCGCTCGGCGTCGGGCAGGCAGATCGCGGCGGTCCGGTCGGGCCACAGCTCCGCCGCGCGCGCGAGTGCCGCGTACGTCGACACCGGGAGTCCCCGCTCCGCGAGCGGGACCGCCTCGATCGCCTCGAGGTCCTCGGGCCCGTAGGCCTCGGGCCAGAGCAGATCGGCCGCCTGCGTCGTCATGCCGCGACCACCTTGCGGTCGGACGCCATCGCCCACGACGGGCGCCCGGGGGTCGCCTTGGCGATCGGGAACCCGGTGAGGAGGAAGCGCGCCGGGGGCGGGCTGCCCCACTGGTTGATCGTGCGCGGGTGCATCGACCAGGTCTTGGGCTGGTAGTTGTCGGCCTGCATCTGCGCGAGCTCGGAGCAGCACTCGATCATCGCGCCGTCCTCGTCGTGGAAGTACAGGAAGTGGTTGTTGCCAGGCCCGTGGCGGCTCGGCCCCCAGATGCACTTCTTCGCGCGCGCGGCGAGCACCCGGTCGGCGACGCGGCCCAGCGACGCGAAGTCCGGCCACGTGTACGCGTAGTGCGACAGCTCCGGGCGCGGCGCCAGGGTCATGGCGATCCCGTGGTGGTCCTCGTCACAGTGCCACCACGACGCGAGGAACCCCATGCGGTCGGAGAAGCGGAAGCCGAGGCCCTCACGCAGGAAGCGCTCCTCGGCGCGCATGTTGCGCACCTTCGTGGAGATGTGCTCGAACTTCACGGCGCGATCGCCGTCGAGCGGCCCGTCCACAGACTCCATGCCGCAGAACAGCTTGTAGACATGACCATTGGGCGACTGCACCTTCAGCGCCCGGTCGATGCCCGGCTCGCCGTCATAGATGCCGCCGAGCATCGTGCCGCCGGCCGCCTGCAGGCGCCGTGCGGCGCCCTCCAGAACCGACGCGTCGGGGACCTCCATCGCGAGGTGCTCGTAGCCGCGGTTCGCGCGGTCCTCGATGAGGATGAGCTCGTGGTGGCGGTCGTTGCACGTCAGGTAGCTGACACCGGCGGTGCGCTCGATCTCGACCATGCCGATGACCTGCTCCTGGAAGTCGACCGCCCGGTCGAGGTCGGCGACGTGGAGGGCGATGTGCCCGACGCGGGTGACCATGATCAGCTGTGCTCCTTGCTGCGGGTGCGGGACAGCGTCCGGGCCAGGCCGGTCGCGGGAGTGAAGGCGTCGCGGTGCTCGGCCAGGAACGCCTCGACCGGCCGCGCCGGCGTGCCGGTGAGCTGGGCGACGTGGTCGGTCACGACGGCGTCGGCGCCGCTGGAGAAGTACGAGGCCATGCGCATCGCGTGCGCGACCTCGTCCTGGTGTGCGCCGCGCCGGGCCATCGCGCGCGCCGCCATGCGGGGACGCACCGCGAGGTACCGGACGCCGAGGTGCTCGGCGAGGTCGTCGAACGTCACGGGACGCGGCCCCGTCAGCTGCCAGGCGCCGTCGCGCGGTGCCGGATCGAGGAGCGCGGCCACCGCGGATGCCGCGACGTCCCGGGCATCGACCATCGCGATTGGGGCATGGCCGAGCGGCGCGGCCAGCACGCCCGCCGAGGCGACCACGGGCGCCACGGTGTCGAGCAGGTTCTGGAAGAAGAACGACGGGCGCAGGAAGGCGAAGCCCAGCCCGGATGCCTCGATCCGCTGTTCGGACCGCCAGTGCGCGACGGCCGTCGACGTCGCGCCGTTCGGGCCGAGCGACGCCGCGCCGCCGGACACCTTCACGATGCGCTGCACGCCCGCCGCCGCGGCAGCGCCGACGGCCGCGGCCTCGAGCAGGTCCTGATCGGCGACGTGCGGGGTGACGAGAAACAGCCGGTCGACCCCGTCCAGTGCGGAGACGAGGCTGCCCGGATCGGCCAGGTCCGCGTACACGGCGGGCAGCGGCAGGCCGGGGTCGTCCGGGCGCCGAACGAGCGCGCGCGCCGGCACCTCCCGCTCGGCCAGCAGCCGTGCGACCTCGCCGCCGACCCGGCCGGTGACACCGAGCACCCCGATCATGCGACCACCGCCTCGCGCGCCGGGGCGGTGATCCGGCGCCACGCGCGCACGGCCGGCGCGATGTCGTCGATCCCGCCGCACCCAAAGACGAAGCGGTCCGGACGCAGGAGCGCCCACGACGCGTCGTGTCGCGTCAGCCATGCCGCGTCGGCCCCCGGGTCGACGACCGTCAGGCCGGCGTCCTCGAGCAGCTCGCGTGCGACGTCGTCGGTCGCGACGGCCGCCCAGCCGCGTGGCAGCTCGTCGTCGAGCCGGCCGGTCTGGGGGAAGAGCGCGCCGACCGACCGGCGCCAGGGCAGCCGCGCGGGACGGGAGGCGAAGGCGCCGTCCCCGTAGGCAGGCAGGGGCTTGACGTTCGTCGCGACGAGGTCCTGGATGCGCGTGCCGTCCATCGAGCGCAGGAGCAGGTCCCGTGCCTTGATCGTGCGTGGATGCGTCGCCTGGACGAACGCCCCCATGGTGTTCGCGGTGCGCTGCATCGCGGCGACGTGCGGGCGGCGCTCCTGCTCGTAGGTGTCGAGCAGCGCGTCGGGTGCCCCATGCAGGACCTCCTCGAGCTTCCACGCGAGGTTCGCGGCGTCCCGCGCGCCGGAGGAGAACCCCTGCCCGGCGAACGGCGGCGTGAGGTGCGCGGCATCGCCGGCGAGCAGAACGCGCCCGCGCCGCCACTGTGCGGCCGTGCGCGTGTGGAACGTGTAGACGACCGCCCGCTCGATCTCGATCTCCTCGCCGTCGAGCCACGGGACGATCCGCTCGCGCACCGAGGCGAAGGTCAGGAACGGCGCCGGGTCCTCGCCCGGGTGCAGCATCCACTCCCAGCGGTGGCGGCCGGGCGACATCGGCACCATCACGGAGGGGCGCTCGCGGCTGCCGACGAAGTGCGGGTGGGGGACCTTGCGCAGCGGCCGGTCGACGAGGACGTCGACGACGATCCAGCGCTGCGGCGCGGTCCGGCCCTCGAACGGGATCTCCATGCGGGCCCGGACCGCACTCGTCCCGCCGTCGCAGCCGACGAGCCAGCGCGCGGAGACACGCTCGGTGCGTCCACCGCCGGTCGGGCGGACGTACGCCTCGACCCGGTCGGCGTGCCGGTCGACGACCTCGAGCGTGGTCCCCCAGCGCACGTCAACCGTGGCTCGGTCCTCCAGCGCGGCGATGAGGGTGCGTTCCATCGAGGGCTGGTTGATGGACACCAGCGGTGGATGGCCGAGGAGGCCGACCCGCGAGCGGAAGACCTCGACCGCCTGGCCGTCCGCGGTGACGATGCTCGCGCCCGGCTGCACCTGCGCCTCGGAGAGGACCTCGGCGTCCAGGCCGACACCCTGGAAGATGCGCAGGACCTCGTCGTCGATCACCGCGGCGCGCGGCAGCGGGTACGGCTCGTCGGCGCGCTCCACCACGATCGTGGAGATCCCGCGGTCTCCGAGCATGAGCGCCAGTAACTGGGCGACCGGCCCGAACCCGCAGATGAGAACGTCGCAGTCGGTCACGGTCAGACCGGGACGGCGGAGCGGCTGATGGTGTTCGTCAGCGTGCCGATGCCGTCGATCTCCAGTTCGACGGTCTGCCCCGGCTGGATCCAGCGGTCGAGCTCCAGGCCGCAGCAGCCGGGCATCGTGCCCGTGGAGATGACGTCGCCGGCGTCCAGCCGCTCGCCGGCCGACGCGTACGCGAGCATCGCGCCGAGGGTGTGCTGCGGATTCGCCGTCGTGCCCGTGCACCACTGCTCGCCGTCGACCCGCACGCGGCCGGTCGCCGCCGTCCAGTCAGGCATCGCGTCGGCGGTCAGGACGTCGCAGCCGATGGAGTTCGCGAAGGTCTTCGCCTTGATGACGGGCCCGAAGATGTTGCGGCGCGCGTCGTCGGCCTGCACGTCGCGGGCGCTCCAGTCGTTGAGGATGAACCAGCCGCCGACGGCGTCCAGCGCCTCCTCCGGGGAGGCGTCGACGAGCGGCTTGGCCAGCACGCACGCGAGCTCGAGCTCGAAGTCGAGCGCCTTCGTGTGCGACGGCCACCACATGGGCTCGCCGTCGGCCAGCACGGAGGTGTGGTTGGCGACGTAGAACGTCGGCGCCTCCCGGAAGCGCGCATTCGGCTTGAGCTTCGGGAACGTCTTGCCGGTCACCTTCTCGAACGTCGCGACCGCCTTCGCCGCCGGGGGCGGGAAGAAGCGCTGGACGAGCACGCGGCTGGACTGGATGACGTGGGCCTCCCACAGCATGAAGGCGCGGATGGAGCGCGGGCGGAACGGCAGGACCGCCGTGGCGGGGTCGACCACGTCGACCGCGGCCTTGATGGCGGCGGCGGCGCGGGCGCGTGCCTCATCGCCGCCGGCGAGGAACGCCAGCAGGTCGTCTTCCCCGGGGATCGCGACCCAGCGCCCGTTGGGGGCGTCTTCGACGATCAGGCCGGTCGGTGTCGTGCGGAGCTTCATCAGACCTCGCGGAGCAGGGGACGGGGCCACCGTAGCGCAAAGTTGATGAGTTCGTCAATTACGATAGGACGGTCGTTCGACCGCCCGGCTCAGTCGTCCGGCATGGGCCGTGCGGCCACCTCCGCGGCGTCGGCGGCGTCCAGCCCGAAGAGGCGCAGGACGCCCTCGGCATGGGGCCGCGCAGCGTCTTCCGCCGTGACCCGGCCCTCGAGGACCGCGCGCATGACCCCGAGCAGCGCGCCGCCGGTGGAGATCAACGCGACCGTCTCGTCGGCGACGGCGAACCGGCCGGCTTCGATGCCCCGGCGCAGGTCGCGGACCGCGTATGGGCCGAGCGCGCGGAACGCCAGGTCGTGGGTGACCTCCAGGCGGACCAGGAGCCACCCCCACTGCTCGTCGGACCCCGCGCGCTGCACGAGCCAGCGGTGCGCGATCGCGACGACCTCGGCCGGGTCCTCGATGTCCGCGGTCGTCTGGTCGATGCCCGCTGCGGCGGCCGAGGCGACGTCCTCGAGGACCGCCGCGACGATCGCGTCCTTGTCCTCGAAGTAGTTGTAGAACGATCCGAAGCCGACGTCCGCCTCTTCGGTGATCTCGTTGATCCGGGTGGCGTCGATCCCCTGCCGCGCGAACAGCGCCCGCGCCGCGTCGACGAGCTTGCCGCGCGTCTCGGCCTTGCGCCGCGCGCGGCGGTCGACCGGTGGATCCTCGGACACGGGGGACACGAGGGCGAGCGTACGACACCCTCAGGCCATACGTCCCGCGAGGCCGGGCAGCAGCGCCCGCGCCGACTCGCCGCGCACGAGGCTCTGCGCCTCCGGCGAGAGGCTGCGGGCCAGCTCCGGCTGCGGCGGCCCGCCGGCGGCCACCGATGGGGTCATCGGCCAGTCGGTCCCGAGCAGGATCTGCCCGACCGGCACGAGCTCGCGCATCGACCGGATCTGCGCGGGCATCGACGCGCCGGCCGTGTCGAAGCGCAGCCAGGAGAGCACCCGGGCGAGGTCGAGCCCGGGCGGCAGCGAGACCCGCCGCTGGAAGAAGTTCGACAGCCCCGTCTCGAGCCCGAAGAGCGACGTGCGGTGGCTGAGGTACGGGACCGCCCCGCCGCCGTCGGCGAGGATCGGGCGCAGGCGCCGGAACCGGGTCAGCGTCGAGGCGTACATCATCGCGGTGGCGGCCCGGACGATCTCGAAGGGGAACTCCAGCAGCGCGTCGGGCAGCCCGACCTGCTCGGGCCGGTCGTGGTCGGGCAGCGGCGTCGCGTGGACGAGGACCGGCATCGCAACACGGTCGAGTGCGTGCAGCACCGGGTCGAGGCGGGGGTCGCCGAGGTAGACCCCGTCGACGCTCGTCGGGAGCACGACCCCGTCGAGCCCGAGCCTCCGGACGCGCGCGAGTTCGCGCAGGGCGGCGACCGGATCGTGCATCGGGAGCACGCCCCAGCCGCCGAACCGCCCGGGATGCGCGCCGACCACCGCGGCGAGCTGCTCGTTGCACAGCCGTGCGAGGGTCGCCCGCTCGCGCCGTCCGACCAGGGTGAGCGACGGCTCCGGAACGCTCAGCACCTGCGCGCCGACGCCCTGCGCGTCCATCCGGGCGAGGGCGCCCTCAGGCGACCAGGCCGGAGCCGGGACCCCGCCGACCAGCCGGGACCCGCGACGAGCGAACACCGCCTCGAAGGCCGGCAGCACCGCGTGCGCATGGACGTCGACCGTCCGCGGCACGGGCGCCCCGGCCCAGGCCATGCCGCTGCGGGTCGCGACCGCGGCGGCCGCCCCGGCGACCAGCAGCTCGCGCCGGGTGACCAGCCCCGTCACGCCGCCTCCAGCGCGCGGGCGAGTCGCGGCACCAGCGCGAGCCCGTGCTCGCGCTCGACGGCACGCCGTTCGGCGGGGGCGAAGCTCCGCGACAGCTCGGGCTGCGGGTCGCCGGCAGTCAGCGTCAGCGCCTGCCCGAACGGCCAGTCCGTCCCGAAGACGATGCGGTCGAGCGACGTGACCTCGCGCAGCGCCGTCATCGCGGTGGGCGCCCCCGAGAGCGCGGTGTCGTAGTACAGACCGGCGAGCGCACGGACCGTGGCCTCGCGAGCCGGCGGACCCCCGGTGCGCTCGGCGTGGGCGGCGAGCCGCTCGCTCAGGCCGGGCACCACGCCGCCCGCGTGCGCGAACTGCCAGCGGATGCGCGGGTGCCGGGCGAACGCTCCGGCAGACAGGAGCGACGCGACCGCGCGCGTGGTGTCGAACGTGAACTCGTAGAGAAACGCTGGGAGGGGCAGGCCCGGCCGGTCGTCCGGAGGCGGCGCGCCCGGGTGCACGAAGACGTAGGCACCCCGCCGGTCGAGCTCCGCGAGGACGGGCGCGAACGCGGGGTCGGCGAGCGTCCGCCCGTCGTAGCTGGCCTGCAGGACCACGCCGTCGAGCCCCAGCTCGTCCAGCGCGTGCGCGACCTCGGTGACCGACGCGTCGACCTGCGGCAGCGGCAGCAGCGCGAGCGCACCGAACCGCGTCGGGTGGTCACGCAGGAGCTCGGCCGCGTACGTGTTGACCTGCCGGGCGAGCGCCGCGGCCTCGGCGTCACCGAAGACGGAGACCCCCGGCTCGGAGATGCAGACGACCTGGGCCTGGATGCCGTACCGCTGCATGAAGCGCATCGCGGCGGCGGGGGTCCACGACGGGAACGGCGCCCCGGCGATGCGGGAGATCCCGCGTCGCCTCAGCGCCTCGCGGTAGAACGGCGGGACGAAGTGGGCGTGGAGATCGATCCGGTGGCGCCGCACGGCCGGACGACCGTATCAGCTATTTGACGTCACGTTGAATAACGGAATCGAGGATGATGACCAGATGGCCATCAAGCTGCACCGTTGCCCGTTCACCTTCGCGCACACCGACCTCGACTCGTGCTGGAAGGTCCAGAAGGCCCTCGACGAGCAGGGCATCGAGTACGAGATCGTCAAGCACGGCGCGTTCCCGCGCGGACGCCGCAAGGACGTCAAGGAGCTGTCCGGTCAGGTCATGCTCCCCGTCATCGAGTTCGAGGACGGGACGGCGTACCGCGCCGAGTCCAAGGACATGGCGGCGCGGATCCGCGCGGGCGAACTGCTCAGCTGACGCGCGCCGCGTCCAGGCGCGCGGCCTGGTCGTCGGACAGGTGCTCGACCATCGCGTCGAGCTGCGTGCCGAGGTCGAGGTCCGCCGCCGCCCCGACCAGGTCGTCCAGGCGCTCGTCGGACAGGGCGCTGAAGATCGTGTCGAAGCGCTCGGGCGCGTCGACGAACGGCCCGACGCGGAGCAGCGCCTCGGCGTCGAAGACGTCGACCAGCTCGACGAGCGCGTCCTCGTCGACGTGCCCCACGAAGGCCCCGAGCACGATCCATTCCTCGCGCTCGCGGAGCGCCGCGCCCGCTTCACCCATGACGTCTGGCGAGAGGCCTTCGACGAGCGGCCCGACCTGACGCAGATCGGCGTGCACGGCGACATCGGCGAGGAAGAGCGGCGGCAGCCGCTTGGCCAGGTCGGCGGCCTGCTTGGGCTCGAGCAGCCCGGCCGCCCGCGCGCTGAGCGCCGGGCCCATCGCGTGCTGCGCGAGCTTGGCGGTCATGGCCGACGGGAGCTTACCCGCGACCGCGATGGCCCGGTCGAACGCTCCGGCGTGCCGGTGATGCAGGTGCTCGGCGATGCTCTGGGTGAGCGCGCGCAGGTCCTCGGGCTCGGCGTCGGCGAGGACGTCGAGCGCCTCGACCTCCACGCCCAGCACCCGGGCCAGGCGTCCGAGCTCGGCGTCGCGAGCGAGATCGCGGCTCATGCCCCCACCACCTTCTTGACGGCGCCGCGCAGCGGGCGCGGCACGATCTTCAGCGTGCGGTCGAGCGCGTCGCGCAGCTCGGCGGCCTGCCGGCGCTCGGCCTGGTGGACGAGCGTGTGGACCGTGTCGACGGCGTCGGGGCCGAGCGCGGTGATGCCATCCGGCAGCTCCACGGTGCGGCGCTGGAATCGGGTTCCCATAACGACGCGACACCATACGGTGTCACGGTCCATAGCGCACCATTGCACGAAATGATGTTTCGGGGTACGGTGCGGTACCCGCGCGCTGGGGACGCGTGGCTGTCCACTGTCCTGATGTGAGGGGGAACCTCGATGTCCCGACGCACCCGCGTGCTCGTGGCGGTGCTCTGCGCCGCCGCCACCGCGATGGCCGCCGCAGCACCCGCCAACGCCAAGACCCTGGATCTCGTGATCCTGGGCGACAGCTACTCGTCCGGCAACGGCGCGGGGAGCTACACCGACCTCGTCTGCGGGCGCAGCTCCCGCGTGTGGGGCCAGCTCTACGCCCAGACGCTGCGCGACCGCGGCATGACCGTGAACGTCCGCAACAACGCGTGCGGCGGCGCCATCACCGTCGGGGGCGTCGTGCCCGACCTCCAGTCGCAGGTCGGCGCCGTCACGGCCGAGACCGACCTCGTCGCGCTGACCATCGGCGGCAACGATGTCGGCTTCGCGAACATCGTCGTCCAGTGCTTCGCTGCCGTCTCGTCCGACCCGACGCGCTGCCGCAAGGCGGTCAACGACGGCAAGAACGGGATCCCGCGGGTGCAGGCCGCCGCGCTGAAGATCCTCGACCAGGCACGCGCGCGCCTGCGGCCCGGGGCGAAGATCGTCGTGCTGTCCTACCCGTACCTGTCCCAGCCGTCGGGCTATGTGCTGCGCGGGCTGTTCGACTCCTACCGGTCCGGCCAGGGCGCGCGTGAGCTCGGCGACCTCGGCGACCAGGCCGTCATCAACGCCGCCGCCGCCGCGAACGCCAAGTACGGCGCGGGCTTCGTGCAGCTGGTCCCGACGAAGGACCTGTTCGTCGGCCACGAGCCGAACCCGGACCCGTACCGCGAGAACAGCGCGACCTGGGTGTGGGAGTTCACCGGCTCCGGCGCCTGGCCGCTCGAGTTCTACCACCCGAAGTTCGCCGGCCAGCAGGCCATGGCGGCCGCGCTCCTGCGGGCCGCGGGCCCGAGCGGCGACTTCGGCGTCGCCCAGTAGTCCCAGCGCTCAGGCGGGCGCCAGGTGCGCCCAGCTGCCGGGGTTCCGCTCCAGGAACTCCGGCAGCGCCTGGGGCCGGTGACCGGTGAGCCGCTCGACGGTGTCGGTGACGACATCCAGCTCGCCCTCCTTGACGGCGAGGTACGACGTCACCCAGCCGTCGACCTCGAAGTCCGGCGCGCCGTAGTGCGCGCGTGACGCGTACGCCTGCTCGATCGTCTCGTCGACGTACCGCACGTCGCGCCCGGTCACGCGCGTGAGCTGCTCGGCCGCCCAGGTCAGCGTGTGCGCGTCGGGCCCGGTCAGCTCGTACGTCAGGCCGTCGTGACCGTCCGTCGTGAGGACGACGGCCGCGACATCCGCGACGTCGTCGCGCGCGACCCAGGCGCAGCGCCCGTCACCCGCCGGCCCGGCGATCACGCCGTCGGCCGACGCGAAGAACGGAACGAAGTCGAGGTACATGCTGTTGCGCAGGAACGTGTGCGCGAGGCCCGTCGCGCGGATGTGCTCCTCCGTCAGGTGGTGGTGGCGCGCGAGCGTGAACGTCGCGTCGGGTGCCGCGCCGAGGAACGACGTGTAGACGATGCGCCGCACGCCGGCGTCCACCGCCGCGTCGACGGCGGCGTAGTGCTGCGCGACGCGGTCTGCGGCCTCGCGGCCGGACACCAGGAAGAGCGTGTCCGCTCCGTGGAGCGCGGCGGTCATGCCCTCGCGGTCGTGGTAGCCGGCGGCGACCACGACCTCCGCGCCCGCGAGTTCAGGCGCGCGCGCCTCGTCGCGGACGACGAGGCGCTGGGCCGCACCCTCGGCGGCGAGCCGGGCGGCGACGCGGCCGCCCAGCTCCCCGGTGGCTCCGGTCACGGCGATCATGCCCGGGAGTTCATCACCTACCGCTCGGCGGCGGCGCGGTACCGCCAGACGGCGAGCGGCGCGAACACCACGATGATCACGGCCGACCAGACGAACGCGCCCCAGACGTCGTTCCCCGCGGGGGCGCCCAGCCAGAGCGCGCGCATCGCGTCGACGACGACCGTGAACGGATTGACGTCGGCGAACCACTGCAGCGCGCTCGGCATCGACTCCGTGGGCACGAACGCCGAGCTGATGAACGTCAGCGGGAACACGAGCATGAAGCCCAGCGAGTTGGCCGCCTCGGGCGTGGTCACGAGCATCCCCAGGAACGCGAAGACCCAGCTGAACGCGTAGCCGAAGAACAGCAGCAGGACGACACCGAGCAGGATCTCGCCGATGTTCGCGTTGAACGAGAAGCCGATGATCAGCCCCGTGACGATGAGGATCACCATCGAGAGTGTGTTCGTCGCGACGTCGGACAGCGTGCGCCCCGCGAGCAGCGCCGCGCGGGACATCGGCAGCGAGCGGAAGCGGTCGATGAGCCCGCGGTTGAGGTCCTCGGCGAGACCCATCGCCGTGATGAACCCGCCGAAGGCGATGTTCTGGACGATGATGCCCGGGATCAGGAAGTCGACGTAGTCGTAGCCCGGCGTGCTGATCGCCCCGCCGAAGACGTAGACGAACAGCAGCACGAACATGATCGGCTGGATCGTGAAGGCCGTGAACAGGTCCGGGTTGCGCGGCAGGCGCACCAGGTTGCGCTCGGCCATGATCATGGTGTCGGTCGCGAGGCGCCTCATGCCGTCGCCTCCTCGGTCTCGTCGTCGGTCCGCTCCTCGGCCGCGTGGCCGGTCAGCGCCAGGAACACGTCGTCCATCGTCGGCCGGTGCAGGCCGATGTCCTCCACGCCCACGCCCGCTTCGTCGAGGCGGCGGACCGCTTCGACGATGGCGCCCTCACGCCGGCTGACGTAGAGCTTCACGGCGCCGTCCTCGACGACGGGCGTGTCCGTGCACATGGGGCCGAGCGCCGCGATGGCGTCCGGCGCGCTGGCCTCGTCGGCCAGCGCGACGACCAGCCGCTCGCCGCCCACGCGGGCCTTCAGCTCGTCCGGCGTGCCCTTGGCGATGACCTTGCCGTGGTCGATGACGGCGATGTCGTCGGCCAGGCGGTCGGCCTCGTCGAGGTACTGCGTGGTGAGCAGGACCGTGGTCCCGCCGGCGACGAGCTGTTCGATCACCTCCCAGAGATCGAGCCGGCTGCGAGGATCGAGGCCGGTGGTCGGCTCGTCGAGGAACAGCACCGGCGGCTCGGCCACCAGCGATGCCGCAAGGTCCAGCCGCCGGCGCATGCCGCCCGAGTAGTTCTTCACGGGCCGGTCGGCCGCGTCGGAGAGCTGGAACTGCTCGAGCAGCCGGGTGGCGCGCGCCTTGGCGTTCTTGCGCGACATCCCGTAGAGCCGGCCGAACATCACGATGTTCTCGCTGCCCGTGAGGCTCTCGTCGACCGAGGCGTTCTGCCCGGCCAGGCCGATGTGCTCGCGAAGCTTCGCCGCGTCGGCGACCGCGTCGATCCCGTCGACGAGCAGCTCCCCGGCGTCGGGCTTCTGCAGCGTGGTGAGCATGCGCACCGTCGTCGTCTTGCCGGCGCCGTTGGGGCCGAGCAGTCCGAGCACGGTGCCACGCCGCACCTCGAAGTCGACGCCGTCCACCGCGCGGACGTCGCCGTAGGTCTTGACGAGCCCGCGCACGCTGATCGCGGGCGCATCCGTGGGCTGTGGTGAGGTCCGTCGCTGGGCCGAATCCATGGTCGGCACATCTGCTCTGGAGGTCATGTCGGCAAACCTACGGACGGTTTAGGTCAAGTACCGGCCGCAATTCATGGGAAGCTCTGCAGCGCGATGACGCAGACCTCCGGACGGCTCCTGCAACTCCTCTCGCTGCTCCAGACCCGGCGCGACTGGCCCGGCGACGAGCTGGCCGATCGGCTCGAGGTCTCCGGCCGGACGATCAGGCGGGACGTCGAGCGCCTGCGCTCGCTGGGGTACCCCGTCCAGGCGACGACCGGGCCCGAGGGCGGGTACCGCCTGGAAGCCGGCACGGCGATGCCGCCACTCCTGCTCGACGACGACGAAGCCGTGGCGATCGCCGTCGGCCTGCGGACCGCCGGCGCGTCGGTCGAGGGCATCGAGGAGACGTCCATCCGCGCCCTGGTCAAGCTCGAGCAGGTCCTCCCCGCGCACCTGCGCCGCCGGGTCACCGCGCTGAACGAGGCGACCGCCACGCTGACCCCGCACTCGCGCGGCCCGACGGTCGACCCGCAGGCGCTCACGACCATCGCCGGCGCCTGCCGCGACCACGAGTGCCTGCGCTTCGCCTACCGCGCGAAGGACGGCGTCGAGAGCCGCCGGCTCGTCGAGCCCCACAGCCTGGTGAACATCGGCCAGCGCTGGTACTTCGTCGCGTGGGACTGCGACCGCGACGCGTGGCGCACGTTCAGGATGGACCGGCTCGAGCACCCGTCGACGGCGGGACGGCGGTTCGAGCCACGCACGCTGCCCGGCGGCGACCCGGCGGCGTTCGTGTCGAAGAACCTGTCGGGGTCCGCACCACGGCACGAGGCGCGCGTGACCCTGAAGGCCTCAGCGGGCGAGGTGGCACTGCGCAGCCCGTGGGCCGGATCGAACGTCGAGCCGATCGACGCCGTGAGCTGCGAATACCGCACCAGCGACACGTCGATCGAGTGGCTGGCCCTGCGCCTGGCGATGATCGGGGTGGACTTCGAGGTGCACGAGCCCGCGGCACTGCGCACCGAGTGCGCCCGGCTGGCCGAGCGGCTCGCGGCGGCCGGTTCGTGAGCGCGTTGCTGGAGGAGGTGCGCGGCGCCCGGCGCGATCCGGCGCTGGCGGTGCTCGAGGGCTTCCATGCGGTCAAGCACGCGCTGCGGTTCGGCGGGCGGATCGAGCGGCTGGTGTGCGCGGATGTCGCGGACGTCCAGGCGCTGGCCGATGCGCTCGCGCCGGATGTCACCGAGGCGATCGCGGGCGCTCACGAGGTCGGCGACGAGGCGATGGCCCAGCTCACCGCGGTGCCTGCCACCGGGCACGTGGTCGCGATCGCCCGGCGCCCGGCGGTCGACCTGATCGACGTGCTCGCCGATCCGTCGCCGCGGCCGGTCGTGCTCCTCGAGGCCCCGCGGCGGCTCGGCAACATCGGCGCGTGCGTGCGGGTCGCAGCGGCGGCCGACGCCGCGGCGGTCCTGACGACCGGCCCGGCCGACCCCTGGCACGCCGACGCCCTGCGCGGATCGGCGGGACTGCACTTCGCGCTGCCGGTCGCGCGGGTCGAGGACGACGCGCCCCTCGGGGACCGTCCGCTCGTGGGCCTGGCGACGGGCGGCCAGCCACTCGGCCCGGGCGTCCTGCCGGCACGAGCGGTGCTCGCCTTCGGGACCGAGCGCCACGGGCTCAGCGACGAACTCCTCGCGCGCGCGGACGCGCGAGTGGAGATCCCGATGCGCGCGGGCGTGTCTTCGCTGAACCTCGGCACGGCGGTGGCGGTCACGCTGTACGCAACCTGACGAAACTTGCGGTGAGCGACAGTTTCGTCCCCCTCCGCACGGTCAGAGCTCGAGCATGACCACCGGCTGCGCCCGCAGCTCGTAGCGCTCGTCCACCGCGGCGGCGTTCACGAGCTGCGTGGCGTCATGCTGCCACGCCCCGCGTCCCTCATGGATGTGCCCGAACACGCACGCGCGAGGCGCGACCCGCTCGATGAGCTCCAGCTGCGCCGCCGAGCCGACGTGCTCACCCCCCACCGTCCGGTCGCCATATCCCCGAGGCGGCCCGTGGACCAGGAGCACGTCCACGTCCTCCGGCACCTTCGCGTACAGCTTGCTCAAGAACCCCTCGCTGTCGGCCCGCGGCGCGTTGAACGCCCAGTCGAAGAACCACGGCGTCCACGGTGATCCCCACACCTTCAGCCCACAGCCGAGGGTCTCGGCGTGGTCCTGGAGATAGACCCACGGAAGGTCCGCGGGCAGCAGCCCGGGCGCGCGCTCGAAGACGAAGTCGTGGTTGCCCGCGATGCCGACGATCTCCTCGGCGGGGAGCCGCTCGAGCCACGCCCGGAACGGGCCGTCGAGCCACTCGGCCTGCGCGTGGATCTCGTGATCGGTGACCGGGCACAGGTCGCCGCCGAGCAGCAGGACGTCGCACGCCGGCACGTCGGGGAGGAACCCGTGGAGGTCGGCGAGACAGGCGACGTGCACGCAGGCCACGGTACCGTGGGGCCGATGAAGGTCGCCACCCACGACGGCAGCTTCCACGCCGACGACGTTTTCGCCATCGCCGTGCTGCGCCTGCGCACGCCGGATCTCGAGATCGTGCGCACGCGCGACACCGACATCATCGCCGCGTGCGACGCGCGGGTGGACGTCGGCCTGCGCTCCGACCCGGCCACTGGCGACTTCGACCATCACCAGAAGGGCGGCGCGGGCACGCGGGCCAACGGGATCCCGTACGCGTCGTTCGGCCTGGTCTGGCGCGCGTACGGCGCGGACGTCTGCGACGGCGACGCGCAGGTCGCGGCCGAGGTCGACGGCTACCTCGTGCAGGGCATCGACGCGCTGGACTGCGGGGTCACGATCACCCAGTCCGTCATCGACGACGTCCGCCCCATGACGATCTCCGACCTCATCGGCGCGATGAACCCGGCGTGGGACGAGGAGGTCACCGACGCCGAGCAGGACGTGCGTTTCCGCGACGCCGTCACGCGCGCCGAGGGCGTCATCGAGCGCGCGATCTCCACGGCCGCGGCGAGAGCGCGTGCGCACCACCTGGTCCGCGAGGCGATGGAGCGTGCAGAGGACCCGCGGCTGATCGAACTGGACCGCAAGATGCCGTGGCACGAGCCCGTCGTGACCGGCGCGCCCGAGGCGCTCTACGTCATCTACCCCAAGAGCGACGGGTGGGGTCTGCAGGCCGTGCCCGAGGAGCTCGGCGCGTTCGGCAACCGGCGCGACCTGCCTGAGGCGTGGGCCGGCCTGAACGGCGCCGACCTCGCCGCGGTGACGGGCGTGGCCGACGCGATCTTCTGCCACGGCAAGCGGTTCATGGCCGCGGCCGAGAGCCGCGAGGGCGTGCTGGAGCTCGCCCGCCAGGCGCTCGACGGCGCCTGACCCTCACTCCACGAAGAACTTCCCGACCTCACCCTCGCTGAACCACCGCGAGGTCACCGTCTTCTTCTTCGTGAAGAACTCCACCCCGTCGCGGCCGTGCGCGTGCAGGTCGCCGAGGAACGAGTCCTTCCAGCCGCTGAACGGGAAGAACGCGACGGGCGCGGCGACACCGACGTTGATGCCGACCATGCCGACCTCGACATCGACCCGGTACCGCCGGGCGGCCGCGCCGTTCTCGGTGAAGATCGACGTGCCGTTGCCGTAGCGCGACCCGTTGACGAAGGCGATCGCGTCGTCCAGCGTCTCGACCTCCACGACGCTGAGCACCGGGCCGAAGATCTCCTCCTGTGCGGCGTCGCTCGCGGGGTCGACGCCCTCGAGGATCGTCGGGCCGACGTACGCGCCGCCGGCAGGCACCCCGGTGGGCGCGCGACCGTCGACGGCCAGCGTCGCGCCCGCCGCCAGCGCGCTGTCGATGCAGCCCACGATCCGCTCGCAGGCCGCCGGGCTGATGACCGGGCCGACGTCGGTGGCGGGGTCGGCGCCGTCGCCGACCTTCAGCGCCTCGGTGCGCGCCACGAGCTCGGGCTTGAGCTTCGACCACGCGTCCCCCACGGCGACGATGACCGAGCCCGCCATGCACCGCTGCCCGGCCGCGCCGAACCCGCTGGCGATGATGTTGCTCGCCGTCTGGTCGATGACCGCATCGGGCATGACGACCATCGAGTTCTTCGCCCCGCCGAGCGCCTGCACGCGCTTGCCGTTCGCGCTGGCCCGCTCGTAGATGTACTGCGCGACCGAGGCGGAGCCGACGAACGACACCGCGTCGATCCCCGGCGAGTCGAGGATGCCGTTGACGACGTCCTTGCCGCCGAGCACGAGGTTCACCACGCCGTCGGGGATCCCCGCCTCCTTGATGAGCCCCATGACGAGCTCCATCGTGAGCGGGTCCTGCTCGGAGGGCTTGAGCACGAACGTATTCCCGCACCCGATTGCGAACGGCAGGAACCACATCGGGACCATCGCCGGGAAGTTGAAGGGCGTGATCGCCGCGCACACGCCGACGGGCTGGCGGATGGTCTCGGCGTCGACGTTTGTGGCGATGCCCTCGAGGATCTGGCCCTGCATCGTCTGGGGCAGCGCCGTGGCGGCCTCGACCATCTCGATCGCACGGGCGACCTCGGCGCGTGCGTCGGGCAGGGTCTTGCCCATCTCGCGCGTGACGGTCTGCGCCAGCTCGTCGGCCCGCGCGTCCATGAGCGCGCGCAGGCGGAACAAGTGGTGGGCGCGCCTGATGACGGAGGTCGCGCGCCAGCCGGGCAGCGCGGCACGGGCTGCGGCGACGGCGCGCTCGACGTCGGCGGCGCCGGAGAGCGGCACGCGCGCGATGGGCGCGCCGGTGGCGGGGTTGGTGACGTCGAGCAGCTCGGCGCCGTCGGCGCCGACCCATTCGCCGCCGATGAGGTTGCGCAGGACGCGGGGCGTCGCGGGGGCGGTGGCTTCCATGACCCGTTCCACGGTACGCCACCGCTTGCCGTATGACAGTCGTCATAGTACGGTCGGGGCATGGACCAGCTCACCCGCCCCGCCCCCGGCGTCCTGGAGTGGCGCGACGTCCCGGAGCCCGACCTGCAGGGACCGCTGGAAGCGCTCGTGCGTCCGCTGGTCGTCGCCACCTGCGACCTCGACTTCCCCATCGCCACCGGCGCCACGCCGATCCCCGACGATGTCGCGATGGGCCACGAGGGGATCGCCGAGGTCGTCGCGGTGGGGGACGGCGTGCAGTCGGTCGCGGTCGGTGACCGCGTGGTCGTCGCCTTCCAGGTCTCCTGCGGCGCCTGTGACCGGTGTCGCCGCGGCCTGACCGGCAGCTGCCAGCGGGTGCGCCCGGGCGCGATGTACGGGTTCGGCGCGTTCGGCGGGCCCGAGTTCGGCGGGTTCCTCAGCGACCTCGTGCGCGTGCCGTTCGCCGACGCGATGCTCGTCGCGCTGCCGCCGGACCTCGACCCGGTCGCCGTCGCGAGCGCGTCGGACAACCTGCCTGACGCGTGGCGCTGCGTCGCGCCGCACCTGCGCGAGGACCCGAACGCCGACGTGCTCGTCCTCGGCGGGCCCGCGCGGTCCATCGGCCTGTACGCCGCCGGGATCGCCGTCGCCCTCGGCGCGCGGCGCGTGCGCTACGCCGATGACGACCCGGGCCGGCTGGCGACCGCGTCGGATCTCGGCGCCGAGCCCGTGGAGATCGACCGCGAGGAGACGAAGAAGCTCAAGCCGCGCGCGGGCATCGTCGTCGACGCGGGTGCCAGCGGCGACTCACTCCGATGCGCCTGCCGGTCGGTCGCACCCGGCGGGCACTGCACCCACGTGGGCGTGATCTACGAGGTCGAGACCCCGCTGCCGATCCTGGAGATGTACTCCACCGGGGTCACCCTGCACGCGGGCCGGGCGATGGCCCGCCCGCTCATCGACCCGGTGCTCGGGCTCGTCTCCACCGGGCGCTTCCGGCCGGAGATCGTCACCGACCGCGTCGTGGCGTGGCGCGACGCGCAGACCGCGCTGCTGGAGCCGCACACGAAGCTCGTCTTCACCCGCGAGTAGTCAGCCGTCGAGCGCGCCGGCGTCGTCGGGCACGTCGACGGCATGCTCGCGCAGCGCCTCCATGGGGACGATGTCCAGTGCCCGCTCGTGCGTGGCGGCCAGGACGACGAACGCCGCGGCGCCGTCCTCGTGCGCGCGCATCCAGTTGCGCGCCGTGACGCACCAGCGGTCGCCGGGCTTCAGGCCCGGGAAGCGGTACGCGGGCATCGGCGTGGAGAGGTCGTTGCCGATGCTCCGCTGGTGCTCGAGGAACTCGGCGGTCACGACCGCGCAGATGGTGTGGCTGCCGCGGTCGTCGGGACCGGTCGAGCAGCACCCGTCGCGGTAGAAGCCGGTCAGCGGGTCGGTGCCGCACGGCTCCAGGTCGCCGCCGAGAACGTTGCGCCCGTCACTCATCGCGAGGCACGACCCGCATCAGGGCGACCTCCTCGCCCGACTTGGTGTCCGGGTAGACGACGTACGCGGCCGGCTGTCCGCCGAACCAGCTGGCCTGGTCGGCCTCGCCGACGAAGATCGCCGGCCGCTGCGTGCCGTCGGGCTGCTCGACGAACACGCGCTGGCCTTCGTGAAAAGCGTCCATCCGCGCATCCTCGCCGACAGCCCGGCGGCGGCGCGTCGGTCAGCCCTTGGGCTGCCGGGGCATGTCGGCCAGCTCACGCCGGGCGATCGCGCGGCCCTCGGCCAGCGCGCGTGCGGACTTCGCGTCGCGCTCCTGGGCGCCACGGGCACGCGCGGCGTCGTTGCGCTTGTCGATCGCGTCCTTGGCCGCGCGCCATGCATCGTCGCCGCGGAGCGGCTCAGCGGGGGTCTTCGCCATGGTGGTCTCCTCTGACCTGGGGGTGCTAGCGCAGTGCGCCGGCGGGAAGGATGAATCGCAGCGGGACCGGATCGGCGGTCGCGGCGGACTGTCGCGGGGCGTGCAGCCCGCGGGACGCCTTGGGCGGGGCGGCCATCTCGGGCGTGCCGCCGCGCTCGATGATCCACGCCATCACGGCGTCGAAGTCGGCGCCCTCGGCGAGGATCGCGGCCCGTTCGATCACGCGGCCACCGCTGCGGTGCGGCCGCGCGAGGCGGGCGACGATCGTCTGGATCTCGTCGTCGACGATCTCCGTGGTGTCAGTCGCGGCCGGCTCGGACGTCATCATGCGGTCCTCATGTCGTGGCGGGCACGCTGCAGGCGTGCGGTGGCTCCGGCGGCGATGCGCTCGAGCTCGCGCAGGCTGCGCGGCTCACCCCGTCCGAGGTAGATGCGGCGCCGGTAGAGCGCCAGACGGCGATCGGCGTGGGTGGCAAGCGCTTCAAGCTCGCCGATTGACGGCGTGCGTGCTGCACCGGAAGCGGACGCGTGGGTTGGGCGCGGCCCGCTGGCGGGATTGCTGGTCTGGGTCATGACGACCCCCTCGTTCGAACCCCTGACCACCCAGGGTACTCGCTCGAAGGTCCTGCGAACACCCGGCGGTGCGAGGATCTGGCGCTCGTGCCCCGCATTCTGTTCTTCGAACCGCGCATTCCGCCCAACACCGGGAACGCCATCCGGCTCTCCGCGGTGACCGGCGCGCCGTTGCACCTGGTCGAACCGCTGGGCTTCGACTTCAGCGACGCGAACCTCCGCCGGGCGGGCCTGGACTACCACGACCTCGCCGTGGTGACGGTCCACCCGAACCTCCAGGCGGCCTGGGACGCCTTGCTGCCGGCGCGCGTCTTCGCGTTCAGTTCGCACGCGACGCGCGGCTACGCGGACGTCGGCTACGAGGACGACGACGTCCTGCTCTTCGGCCCGGAGCCTGACGGCCTGCCCGAGCATGTCCTCGCCGATCCGAACATCACCGACGCGGTGCGCATCCCGATGCTCCCCGGGCGGCGTTCGCTGAACATCACGAACGCCGCGTCGATCGCCGTCTACGAGGCGTGGCGCCAGCACGGCTTCGCCGGCGGCGCCTGACTCACGGAGCCGAGCGGACGCTCGAGCGGACGGGAATCGGTCCGGCCACCGGCTGCGTGCCCGTCGGCGTGGGGTCGCCGATGAGCGTCACCACGTCGCCGGAGACCGGGCTGGCGGCCACGCGGGCCTCCTGCAACGCGGCAGTGTCGCCAGCGGTCGTGATGGTCTCGGTCGGGCCCCAGGACGATGCGCCCGCCGCGCGCGCCGAGGCGAAGTGGCCGCGGTCGCCGGACTCCGTCACCCAGACGATCGCCGCTCCTCCGCGCGGCCCGACGACGAGCCCCTGGAGCCGGGACGACGCCCCCGGTGCGGAGAGCGCACGTGGCGCGCCTGCCCGCCCGGAGGTGACGTCGGCGGTGCGCACGGCGAACCGGTTGGCGTCGGCGCCGGTCCACGCCACGATCCCGCGGTCGCGGACGATGGCGGCCTGCACGGCGACGCCCAGGATTGCGCGGTCACTGCCCTGGGACAGATTGCGCTCGAGCGTCTGCTGCCGGCCGAACGTCTTGCCCGGCGCGGCCGTGTTCAGCGCCACGAGCCCCGGGCTGCCCGCGAAGTTGCCCTCGCCGACACGCTGCGCGACCCAGGCCACGAGCATGCGGCGCGTGCCGTCGATCGCCGCGGTGATCCGGCGGTTCGGGCTCCCGAGGAACGCCGAGCCACCGGTGCCCAGCCGCTGCTCGGCGCCGATCGTGCCTCGGGCGGAGACCATCCGGGCACGAACCGCGGTGCGGTCGTCCCAGGCGACGAGCACGTCACCCGGGCCGCTCACGGCGAGCGCGACGGGGCTGCTGCCGACGGTCTGGGCCCCGAAGTCCATGACCCGCTTGAAGAGCCCGCTCGTGCGGCGCCGGATGAACAGGCGCGAGCGGTAGCCGACCACGCGCGTGCGCCCGACGACCGGGACGCTGACGGCCACGGCGACGTCGCCGCCGGCGTTCGCGGCCAGCGCGGTCACGACGGCCGCACGGGAATCCGCGAGGGTCCCGGGCTTGGCGAGGAAGCCCCGCGCCAGCACCTGGCGCACTGAGAAGTCCCCCGTGACGTTGCCACGCGTGACGGCCACGTCGAGTGGCCGGCCGGTCCGTTCTGCCTTGCGGTCTGACGGGGCGGTCGCCGCGCCGGCGAGCACGACACCGGAGCGGCCGAAGAGGGCCATCTCATTCGGCGTGACGCTGCGGAACGTCGACCTGGTCACCGTCCCGAACGCGCCGCGCGAGCCGGAGAACCGGGAGTAGCCCAGCCCGCCGGCACTGCGGCCGAGCACCGTGAAGCCGGCGCCACCGGCGGTGAACCCGAGGTGCGCGTCGGCCGGCTGGAAGGCCAGGCCCGCGTTGACCGGTGCCCACTGGGCGAGGTAGCCGCCGGCGACGACCTGCGGGTCGGACCAGGGCGGCGCTGCCGTCGCGGACGCCGCGCCGGAGAAGGACACGGCGGCCGCCGCGAGCGCGATAGCGGGGTGCGCGAGGCGGGAGGAGGACATGGGCCTGACGCTATGCCGACCCGCACACCCCACCAACCGCATGAACTACGGCCGCTGAGCGGGGTGTTCCCCGCTCAGCGATCCGGGTCAGCTGCGCGACCGGTACAGCTTCGTCGTCAGCGGCACGAAGATCGCGGTGAGCACCGCGGCTTCGGCGATGACGAGGAGGATGTCGCCGGCCACCGCGTCGCCGTACATCAGCCCGCGCGACGCATCCACGAGGTGCGACACCGGGTTGACCCCGACGAACCACTCCAGCGCCGACGGCAGGGTCGACGGCTCCACGAAGATGTTGCTGAGGAAGATCAGCGGGAACAGCCCCATGAAGCCGGTGTTCATCACCGCGTTCGGCGAGCGCATGACGAGGCCGAGCGTCGTGAAGCCCCACGCCAGGCCGAACGCGAACAGCGCCACCAGGCCGATGGCCCCGACGATGCCGGGCAGGCCGCCGCCCGCGTCGAACCCGAGGATGAGGCCGAGCACGACCGTCACGGTCGCGGCCGCCACGTAGCGGACGATGTCGCCGAGCGCGGCGCCCACGAGCGGCGCGGGCGACCACACCGGCAGCGAGCGGAAGCGGTCGACGACGCCGCGGGTCATGTCCGTGTTCAGCGACATGCCGGAGTAGACCGTCGTGAACAGCACGGCCTGCACGAGGATGCCGGGCAGCAGGAACTGCAGGTACTCCTGGGTGGAGCCCGCCACGGCGCCGCCGAACAGGTAGACGAACATCACGAGGAACAGCACCGGCGTGATCGTCACGTCGAGCAGCTGCTCGGGGACGTGCTTGATCTTCACGATCGCGCGCCAGGCGAACATGCGGCAGGCGGTCAGCGCGCTCGCGCGCGGCGGCCGGGTCCCGGACACGAGCGCGGCGTGGATGGCCTGCTGGTGGTCGGCGGTCAGCGGGCCGTCGCCGTTGACCGAGGGGGCGGTGGTGGTCGGTGAGGTGCTCATGCGACGGTCTCCTCCTCCGCGTCGGCGGGATGTCCGGTGAGGGCGAGGAAGACCTCGTCCAGGCTCGGCTGCCCGAGCGAGAAGCCGGCCACGGGAAGGCCGGCCTGGGCGAGCTCGCCGATCGCCTCGGCGGCCTTGTCGGGGCTGGCCACTGCGACCGACACCCCGGACGGGTCGGTGTCCGCATGCGCGGGTTCACCGAGCACGCGCGTGAGCAGCCGCTCAGCCTCGCCGCGCTGGTCGGGGTCGAGCAGCCGCACGTGCAGCGTGCTCTGGGCGACCTGCGCCTTGAGCTCGGCCGACGTGCCCTCGGCGATGACCTTGCCGTGGTCGATGACGGCGATGCGCCCGGCGAGCTGATCGGCCTCGTCGAGGTACTGCGTGCAGAGCAGGACGGTCGTGCCCTGCCCGACGAGCGCGCGCACGATCTCCCACACCTGGTTGCGCGAGCGCGGATCCAGGCCGGTGGTCGGCTCGTCGAGGAACAGCAGCTCGGGGGTCACGACGATGCTCGCGGCGATGTCCAGGCGCCGGCGCATGCCGCCGGAGTAGTTCTTCGCCAGGCGGGTCGCCGCGTCGTCGAGCCCGAAGGCGTGCAGCAGCTCGTCGGCGCGGTCCTTCGCCTGGGTGCGCGAGTAGCCGAGCAGCCGGCCGAGCAGGTAGAGGTTCTCCCGGCCGGTGATGTCCTCGTCGACCGACGCCAGCTGGCCGGTCAGGCTGATGTGGCGGCGCACCTCGTCGGCGTCACGCACGATGTCGTGGCCCAGGACCCGCGCGCTGCCGCCGTCGGGACGCAGCAGCGTCGCGAGCATCTTGATGACCGTGGTCTTGCCGGCGCCGTTGGGCCCGAGGACGCCGTACACGGCGCCCGCGGGCACCGCGAGGTCCACGCCGTCGACGGCGCGCGTGTCGCCGAAGACCTTCACCAGGCCTTCGGTCTCAATCGCGAGGGGTGAGCTCATGTCGTCAGATCCGCTTCGGGTCGGGGGTGTCTGGGGGTAGGACCGCCGAGAGCGTGCAAACTCATCGGCGCCCGTCCGTGGGATGGTGGGCCTTCGACCGTGCTTGAAGTCAAGCGCGTGTGGTGAGCTGCTGCAGCGCCCAGCCGTTGCCGTCCGGGTCGGAGAAGAAGACGAAGCGGCCCCAGGGGAAGTCCTGGACCTCGCTGACGTCGACCCCGCGGGACGAAAGAAGCGCGTGGGCGGCGTCCGCGTCCTCGACGACCATCTGCAGGCCCTGCAGCGACCCGGGTTCGGTCTGGGCGATGCCCTCCCCAAACGCGATCGAGCAGGCCGAACCAGGCGGTGTGCACTGGACGAACCGGAGGTTCTCGGCCACGCGGTGGTCATGATCGGCGGTGAAGCCGAGCTGTTCGGTGTAGAAGGTCTTTGCGCGATCGGTGTCGGTGACGGGGACGGCGATCAGCTCCAGCTTGAGGTCCATCATGCGGCTCCTCTCCAGTGGTCGATGGACGCAGTTTCCCGCGGCCTGCGGCCAGGATCTGTCCGCAATTCGAAACTTCTCAGGAGGGCTCGAACCCCACCGCCCGATACAGGGGTGTGCGCGCGCGGCGCCCCGCCGGCTCGAGCACCTCGAGGTGGCGCAGGCAGTAGACGACACGCTGCGCGAGCACCCGCCGCGCACCGAGCAGCGCGCCCAGCTCCCGCGTGCTGAACGGCTCCACGGGCAGCGGCGGCAGCGCGGCGAGGATGTCCTCGATCCCGCGCAGCTCGACGTGCTCGAGGATGTCGACCAGCCGCCGCTCCCCCGGGTCCTTCGTGCGCCGGCGGACCTTCACCGGCTCGGGCCCGCGTACGTGGTCCTCGCGCAGCAGGACGACCTCGACGGTGAGGTTCGGGTGCGCGAGCAGCGACGGGAACGTCACGAGCCGGTCGAAGATCTCGGTCGCGTCCGCGCGTTTCGGCGACTTGCGCGCGGACAGCACCTCGCCGTCCTCGTTGACGCGCACGATCCGCCGCTCGGCCGCCACCGGGTGCACGATGCGCATCCGGTGCTCGTCGAGCAGCGCGTCAAGCTTCGGCCCGAGCGGGCCGAACCCGCCGGTCTGGATCTCGACGAGTTCCCCGTCCGCGCGCACGAGGTCGATGACGAAGCGGTCGACCTTCACCTCTGCGCGATCGCCGGGCCGCGCGATGGCGTCCTTCAGCGCCGCGTGGAGCGGGCCTTCGCGCAGGACGCCGATGCCGGACACGGCGCGGGAGCGTAGAGCGCGGCTAGGACGCGCCCGGCGCGCCGGCGCGCAGGCCGTCCATGAGCAGGTGCAGCAGCTTCCGCGCGTTGCGCTGCCAGTCCTCGTCGGCGTCCATCGCCCAGATGGCGCCGGTCGCGCGCATGATGTCGCCGGGCTCGACGTCCTCGCGGATCGTCCCCTCGGCGTGGGCGGCGTCGAGCAGGGCGGTGAGCGCGCCGCCGATCTGCACGCGGGTCGCGGCGAAGAAGTCCTCGCGCCCGCCGGAGATCGACCGCAGCGCGCCGATCATGCCGCGCTTGGCCGCCGCGTACTCGACGAAGCGGTCGAGCCAGAGCGACAGCGCCTCGTCCGACGGGTGCTCGGCGAGCAGCTCCGGCGCGGCGGCGGCGAGGTGCTCGACCTCGGCGCGATAGGCCGCCTCGATGAGCGCGTCGCGCGTGGGGAAGTGGCGGTACAGCGTGCCGATGCCGACGCCCGCGCGCTTGGCGACGGCTTCGAGCGAGACGTCGGTGCCGCATTCGGCGAACGCGTCACTGGCCGCGGCGAGGAGCTTGTCGCGGTTGCGCTGCGCGTCGGCGCGGAGGGGTTTTTCGGGTGTTATCGACATGTAAACGGAGGGTGCCTCCGTTTGCCTGCTAGTCTGCCCGGCAGGAAACGGAGGAGTCCTCCGGTTCAGGATAGCGACGAAAGGACGGCGACCATGTCCAAGGTCTGGTTTCTCACCGGCACATCAAAAGGGTTCGGGCGCGTCTGGGCCGAAGCGGCGCTGGAGCGTGGCGATCGCGTCGCCGCAACCGCCCGCGACGTCTCGACCCTCGACGGCCTCGTTGAGCGCTATGGCGACCTCGTCCTCCCCCTCACGCTGGACGTCACCGACAAGGCGGCCGTCGACGCCGCCGTCGCGGCGGCGCACGCGCACTTCGGGCGGCTCGACGTCATCGTCAACAACGCCGGCTATGGCCTGTTCGCGATGATCGAGGAGGCGACCGAGGAGCAGGTCCGGGCACAGCTCGAGACCAACCTCTTCGGCGCCCTCTGGGTCACGCAGGCGGCGCTGCCGTTCCTGCGCGAGCAGGGCTCCGGCCACATCCTCCAGGTCTCTTCGATCGGCGGCGTGCACGCGTTCCCGATCGTCGGGATCTACCACGCGTCGAAGTGGGCGCTGGAGGGCTTCAGCCAGTCGCTGGCCCAGGAGGTCGCGGGCTTCGGCATCAACGTGACGATCATCGAGCCCGGCGGCTTTGCCACCGACTGGCGCGGCCCGTCGGCGACGGTCGCCGACCCGATCGCCGCGTACGACGACGTGCGCAACGCGGCGATCGCGCGGTTCGGACAGGCGTCCCCCGGTGACCCGCAGGCCACCGGCGAGGCGATCCTAACGGTCGTCGACGCCGACGACCCGCCGCTGCGCCTCTTCCTCGGCGCGGCGCCCTTCCAGATGATCAAGCCCGAGTACGAACGACGCCTGCGCGAATGGGAAGAGTGGAACGACGTCGCGGTAGCGGCACAGGGCCAGGAGGTCACAGCATGACGACGGCAACACGGATCACCACGCCCTTCGGGGCGGAGAGCACGGCCGCGGAGGTCGTGGCGGGCATCGACCTGACGGGCAAGCGCGCCATCGTGACCGGCGGCGCGTCGGGCATCGGGATCGAGACTGCGCGTGCACTGGCCGGCGCGGGTGCGGACGTCACCATCGCCGTGCGGGACACCGCGGCCGGCGAGAAGGTCGCGGCGGACATCGACGGCACGGTCCATGTCGCGCCGCTCGAGCTGCTCGACCGCGCGTCGGTCGAGGCATTCACCGCCGGGTGGGACGGACCGCTCGACATCCTGATCAACAACGCCGGCGTGATGGCGCTGCAGGAGCTCGTCCGCACGCCGGAGGGGTACGAGACGCAGTTCGCCACCAACCACCTCGGGCACTTCCGGCTCACGCTGGGCCTGCACGACGCGCTCGCCGCGGCGGACGGCGCCCGGATCGTCTCCGTGAGCTCGACCGGCCACCTGAACTCCCCGGTGATCTTCGACGACCTGCACTACGACTTCCGCCCGTACGACCCGTGGACGGCCTACGGCCAGTCCAAGACGGCGAACGTGCTGCTGGCCGTCGAGGCGACGCGGAGGTGGGCCGGCGACGGGATCACCGCGAACGCCCTGATGCCGGGCGGGATCCTCACGCCGCTGCAGCGTCACCTGTCCAAGGAGACGATGCAGCGGATGATGGAGAACCGGACGATGAAGCTGAAGTCGCCCGAGCAGGGCGCCGCGACCTCGGTGCTGCTCGCAACGTCGCCGCAGCTCGACGGCGTCAGCGGACGCTACTTCGAGGACTGCAACGAGGCCGAGGTCATCGCCCGTCGCGAGGGCTCGTCGGGCGTCGCCCCGTTCGCCCTCGATCCGGACAACGCGCGGCGGCTCTGGGACGTCTCCCTCGAGCTGCTCTGAGCACGACCAGCCGGTTGGCTCAGGCGGGGACGTACTCCTTGACCTGGGTCAGCCGGAAGTGGTTGCCGGACGGATCGCGGAACGACGAGTCGATGCCGTAGGGCGTGTCGAACGGCTCGTCGACGAACTCGACACCGCGCCCCTTCAGCTCCTCGAAGGACGCCTGGCAGTCGTCGGTGTTGAGGAAGACCGTGCCGGCGCAGCCCTTGCCCATGAGCTCGTTGATCTGACTCACGGTCTCCGGCTCGAACATCGGCGGGCCGGGGATCGCCATGAGGACGATCGAGACGTCCTCCTGGCCGGGCGGGCTGACGGTGAGCCAGCGGAAGCCCTGCATCTCGGGAGGACTGACGTCGGCGCGGACCTCGAAGCCGAGCTTCTCGGTGTAGAAGGCAAGCGCCTCGTCCTGGTCGTGGACCCACAGCTGAGCATTGGCGATCTTCATCATGGGTCGCACGCTACGCCCGCGCCGCGCTGCTGTCTTCTCGAAATGTGCGGTGTTGCGGACGGCTGTAGAAGCGCACCATGCACGCCGGGATCCGGGCGAGGTGCGCCGCGGGCGGAAACGCCGCGCGGTAGGCGGTGGGTGACTGTCCGTACGTCCGGGTGAAGCTCGTCGTGAACGACCCGACGCTCTGCAGCCCCACGGCCATGCAGATGTCGGCCACGGTGCGATCGGTGGTGCGCAGCAGCGCCGCGGCGCGCTCCAGGCGGCGCGTCAGCAGGTACGCGTGTGGGCTGACGCCGAACGCCTTGCGGAACTCCCGGCTGAAGTGCGCGCGCGACAGGCCGGCGGCTGCGGCCAGGTCGTCGACGGTCAGCGGGTCGACGTACCGGCGGTCGGCCAGGTCGCGGGCGCGCAGCAGGTGGCGTGCGGGCGGGACGAAGGCCATGCACGCAGTATCGCGCGCCACCGGCCATCCATCCAAGATGGCCGATTTCGGCGAAGTCTGCCGGCCTGTGCGGGCGTACGGTCAGCTGCGAGTCCACCACCACGAGGAGCCGTCCACATGCTCTCCACCCCCACTCGCCATCTGACCGTTCGGGCCGTGCCCAGTGAGCGTCCTGCTCTCGCACGCACACTCGCCCGGTCGTTCTACGACGACCCGGTCTTCCGTCACTTCTTCCCGGACGACGCCACCCGCCTGCAGCGTTCCGAGCTCATGTTCTCGGGACTGTTCCTTCGTGCTGCCGAGGCCCACGACGAGATCCACACGACACATGAACACGCCGGCGCTGCGATCTGGCTGCCGCCCGGGCACGCCCACCTGAGCATCTGGCAGCAACTGCGCTACATGCCCACGATGATGCGGATCGGCGGGCTCGACCTCCCGCGGCTGCTGCGCTGCGTCGCGGTCGTGGACGCCAAGCACCCGACCGAGCCGCACTACTTCCTGAACTTCCTGGGCACAGAACCGTCGCGCCAGGGCGAGGGCATCGGCTCGGCGCTGCTGCGCGCCGTCCTCGGTCGCTGCGACGCCACCGGGACCCCGGCCTACCTCGTGGCCACCTCCGAGCGCAACCGCCCGCTCTACGAGCGTCACGGCTTCCGGGTCACGGACGAGATCCAGCTTCCGGATGGACCGGTGATGTGGGCGATGTGGCGGGAGCCGTGACCGGGTGCTATAACTGAACCAGATGGTTCAGTATTCACCCGAGCAGCTCGACCGGACCTTCGCCGCACTCGCCGACCCCACGCGCCGGGACATCCTCGTGCGCCTGGGTCGCGGCACCGCGACGATCTCCGAGCTGGCCGAACCGCATGGCATCTCGCTCACCGGCATGAAGAAGCACGTGCAGGTGCTCGAGGACGCGCAGCTCGTCACGACCGAGAAGGTCGGACGGGCGCGCGTCTGCCGGCCGGGGCCGGCCAAGCTGGAGGACGTCGCGGCGTGGATGGCGACGTACCGCCACATGGTCGAGGAGCGCATGGACCGCCTCGGCGAGCTGCTCGAACGCACCAAGGAGCAGGCGCCATGAGCACCGACCAGAAGACGGCCGCCGTCACCACCCCGACGGACCGCACCATCCGGATCGAGCGCGAGTTCGATGCACCCCGCGACCGCGTGTTCGCGGTCTACACCGACCCGGCGCTCATCCCTGGGTGGTGGGGGCTGCGCGACTCCTCCACCGTCGTCGAGGAGATGGACGTGCGCGTCGGTGGGCGCTGGCGCTTTGCCAACACCGACTGCGACGGCAACGTCACCGGGTTCTCCGGCGCCTACCGCGAGATCGTCCCGAACGAGCGCATCTCGCAGACCTTTGAGTGGGACGGGATGCCGGGCTACGTCTCGGTCGAGACCGCGACGTTCATCGACCTGGGCGACCGGACGCGCGTGGTCACCGAGACGCTGTTCTTCACGACCGAAGAGCGCGACGGCATGCTCGGCTCGGGCATGGAGATCGGCCTGAACCAGACCTACCAGCGGCTTGACGAGCTGCTGGCGCGCACCGCCTGACACGCCTCAGGCGCCGCGCCGCAGCAGCTCCGCGAGCCGGTCCTCCGGCAGGTCGGCGGGCTCGGTCGTCGCGACGAAATCGGTGATGACCTCGACGAAGCGGTCGGGGTCGTCGTTGAACGGGAAGTGCTTGGCCCCGGGAAACACCTCGAACCGGGCGTGCGGCACGAGCTCGATCGCCCGCTCGGCATGGCTGAGCGGGATGATCGGGTCGTTCTGGCCCCAGATCAGCAGCGTCGGCAGCTCCTCGGCGAGGTAGAGCCGGCCGCGCGCGTCGACCCGCTGGCCGCGGGAGTCGAGAACCGAGCGGGCCGTCTGCACGAACGCGCGGCGGGCGGCCCCGTCGCCGAGCGATTCGAGGCCCTCGACGAGCCCCTTCGTGTTCGGGCTCGCCCGCAACCCGAAGCGGCCGAGCACGCTGCCCGCGGCGCTCAGCGCCGTCTGGGTCACCGGGCCGAAGAGGAGCGGCAGGGCGATCTCAGCGCCGGGCAACGTCGCGGCGCGCAGGGCGAGGCTGACCTCTTCCCCCAGACCGCCACTGTCGACCAACACCATGCGCTGGACCCGCTCGGGGAACTGGTACGTGAAGGTCATCGCGATGCCGCCCCCGAGGGAGTGGCCGACGATCGTCGCGCGCCCGACGCCGAGCAGCACGAGCAGGTCGCGGAGCGTCCCCGCGTAGGAGCCGAGCGAGTAGTCGCCCTTGGGCTTGCCCGACTTGCCGTGGCCCGGCAGATCGGGGGCGATGACGGTGTGATGCTCCGCCAGCCGGTCGAACACGGAGTCCCAGGTGCGCTGGCTCGACGTGATGCCGTGGATGAGCAGCAGGGCCGGCCCGTCACCAGCGCGCCGGTAGTGCACCCGCTGACCGTGAATGGAGACCTCGGGCATGGGGCGAACCGTACTCGGGACCGGCGGTCGCTTGTGTGGCGGCGCTCCGCGGGTGAGGATGCGGCGATGAGCACCTCGGGCAAGAAGCCGAAGGGCTGGGACGACGGCACCGCGTGGATCGCCGAGGACGTCGGCTCCCCCGACGGTGACCCGTTCGACGAGGACGGGATGTTCGCGCTCGCGCGCTTCGACGCGCACGTGGAGTCGGAGTCGTTGTCCTCCGGGTTCCGCGACGGCCCGTCGGGGGTCTCCGCCGAGGCGGCCGTTGCGTGGGCACGCCGTCACGCAGCGCGGGTGATCATCCGCTGGTTCGGACCCGACGGCACCATGGAGGCCTCCGCGGGCGAGCGCCCTGTCGGCTCGCTGCCGCGATGGGACGACGATCTCCAGCTCGTGCCACGGCGGATCCCGGGGTGGGAACACCTCGACCGCACCGACGCCGATCCGCCGATCTCCTGGGAGGTCATGGTGCGCGGCGACGCCTTCTTTCCTCCGCCGGGATTCGCCGACGCCTTCGAGGCCGCCCTGCGGGCCGAGGAAGACATCGAGCTCGTGGCTTTCGCCTTCAAGGACACGTCACCCGTGTTGCCAGAGGACGGCAGCGAAACCGCCTACGTGGCGCTTGGTGAGGGTCTGCGGGTGCACGTGCGCCTGCATGCCAGCACCCATGTGCAGGCCTGCGAGCGGGGCCAAGCGCTCGTGCGCGGGGCAGCCGTCATCGCGCTCGCCCGTGAGCGGCCCGAGCCGCATGACGTGCACGCGGCTGCCGACGCCTTCCCGACAGGCTCGGAGGCAGCAGACGACAACGCCCGCATCGACCGCACCGGCCGGATCTTCTGATGCCAGGCGAACGCGACCTCGCGACGCTGGTCGCGTCGATGGACCCGGGCTCACGCCCCGATCCCTATGTGCTCGTGACGGTGGACGACGTCGCCGCGCTCGGCGATCTCGTCCCAGACGCGACCATCCGCGAGGACGAGGGCCTGACCGTCGTCGTCCCCCAGGCCGACGCCGACCGGCTCGGCCTGTCCTACGACTTCGTCGCCGCCTGGATCACGCTGCGGGTGCACTCCGCCCTCGAGGCGGTCGGCCTCACGGCGGCCTTCAGCGCCGTGCTCGCCGAGGCGGGCCTGAGCTGCAACGTGCTCGCCGGCTACCACCACGACCACCTGCTCGTGCCCTGGGAGGACCGCGACGCAGCGATCGCCGCGCTGCGTGCCCTGAGCGCCGAGGGGGCATGATCTGCGCCATGGCCACCTGGGACGACGTCCGTGAGATCGCGCTCGCGCTGCCGGAGACGACCGAGGAGGGCCTGTACGGCCAGCCGTCGTGGCGGGTCCGCAAGAAGCTCGTGGTCTGGGACCGCCCGCTGCGCAAGCGCGACCTCGAGGAGCTCGGCGACGCCGCCCCCGACGGCCCGATCCTCGGCGCCAAGGTCGAGCACGAGGTCGCCAAGCAGGCGCTGCTGGCCTCCGAACCGGACGTCTACTTCACGACCTCACACTTCGACGGGCACGCGATCGTGCTGGTCCGGCTGGAGCGCATCTCCGTCGCGGACCTCCAGGAGCTCATCGAGGAGGCGTGGCTCATGGCCGCCCCGAAGCGCCTCGCCAAGGCCTACCTGGAGCAGCACGCATGATCCGCGACGCCACCCTCGATGACGCTGCCGCGTGTGCCGCGATCTACGAGCCCTACGTCCACGACACGGCGATCACGTTCGAGACGGAACCGCCCAGCGCCACCGAGATGGGCGAGCGGATCGCCTCCTCGCTCACCGACCACGCGTGGCTCGTGCTCGAAGATGACGGTCAGGTGATCGGCTACGCGTACGCCGGCCAGTTCCACAAGCGCGCGGCGTACCGGTGGGCGTGCGAGGTGAGCGTCTACCTCGAACAGGGCGCGACCGGCCGCGGCCGGGGACGCGCGCTGTACACGGCGCTGTTCGACCGCCTCGAGGCCCGGGGGTTCCGGACGCTCGTCTCACTCATGACCGTGCCGAACGACCCAAGCCTGCGGCTGCACCTCGCGATGGGCTTCGAGGTCGTCGGCACGATGACCGAGATCGGCTACAAGCTCGGCGGATGGCACGACGTCATGTGGCTCCAGCGCCGGCTGCCCGACGTGGGCGACCCGCCGGCCGAGCCGCACTGACCTGTCGATGCTCGAAAGGATGCCGCCGTGCTCTCCGTCACCTCATATCCGCAGGCCTACATCGACGACCGCCGTGCCGCAATAGCCGCCCAGCTCGAGACCTACGACGCGCTCGTCGCGACGGCCGACGCCGCCGCGGTTGCCGCGTTCGCGCCCGGGTTCTTCGCCCACCTGGTGCTCGCACTCGACATGGACTTCTGCCACCGGGCGCGTGGGCAGGAAGGCAAGGACGGCAACCCGATGAACGAGGTGCGCCTGCTCACGCGCGCGATCACCGAGCACGGCGGCGTGCTGCCCGCCGACAAGCAGATCAAGCTGAAGCCCGAGACCTCGGTGCTAGGCCTGACGAGCGGCGACGAGGTCGTGCTCGACCGCGAGAGCTTCGGCCGGCTGGCGGACGCCTACTTCGACGCCATCGCCGCGTCCTTCGGGCCGTAGGTGCAGCACGAGTACGGCGCCGATCACCAGCGCGCCGCCCGCGATCTGCCACGCGCCGAGTGACTCGCCGAACACCGCGACGGCCAGCCCGACCGTGACGACCGGCTCGGCGGTCGAGAGGATCGACGCGGTCGTCGGGCCCACCCGGCGCAGGCCTCCGAAGAAGAGCACGATCGCGGCGACGGTGGAGACGACGGCGAGGCAGGCCAGCCACGCCCAGCCCGCGGCGGTGACGTCGCCGGGCTGGAGGTCGCCGACGATCGCCGTGCCGGGCGTCAGCGTGAGCGCGGCGCCCGTGCAGACCAGCGCCGACAGGAGCAGCGGGCGCATGCCGGCGACGACGGATTCGCTGACGAGGATGTAGGTCGTGTACGTCAGCGCGGCCCCGAACGCGAGCGCGACGCCGGCGGGGTCCAGCGCCCCGGTCCCGGCGGTGGCGATGACGAGCACGAGCCCCGCCGACGCGAAGATCAGGGCCAGGACGCGCCGCCGGTCCAGCCGCTCGCGCCCGAGCGCCACGGCAGCGACGGCGACCATGGCCGGGAACGTGTAGAGCACGAGCGTCAGCAGCGACGCGTCGATGCGCTTGAGCGCCAGGAAGTAGCAGCCGGCCTGCACGGCGTAGCCGAGGGCGCCGAGAGCGAGCGCGAGGCTGAGCTGGCGGCGGGTCAGGGACCGGAGCGCGTCGCCTGTTCCTCCGGCCACGAGCAGGATGCCCCAGAACAGTGCGGCGGCCAGGACGAAGCGCGCGACCAGCAGCGTGCCGACCGTCGTGCCCTCGTCGAAGGCGAGCTTGCCGAAGATCGCCATCGCACCGAACGCCGCCGCCGAGGCGATGACCATGAGGGAGCCGGAGGACCGCACGGTCTGCAGGCTGCCGCATGCGTTCCTTAGCAACGATTCGGATTCATTGCCCTAAAGCAGTAGCGTTGCTACATCGTGCTCGACCTTCGCCGCCTGCGCCTGCTACGCGAGCTCCACGAGCGCGGCACGATCGCCGCGGTCGCCGACGCCCTGCAGTTCACCCCGTCCGCGGTGTCGCAGCAGCTCGCGGTCCTCGAGCGTGAAACGGGTGTGGCGCTCATCGCACGTGCGGGACGCGGCGTCCGGCTGACCGACGCGGCACTCGTTCTCGTCGAGCACGCCGACGCGCTGCTCACTCGCGCGGCCGAGGCGGAGGCCGACCTGGCGGCGGCCTCCGGCGAGGTCGCGGGCCGCGCGCGGATCGCGACGTTCCAGTCCGCTGCGCTGCACATCGCGCTGCCCGCGATCGAGACGCTGGCCGGCACGGCGCCACGCCTGCGCTGCGAGGTCGTCGAGGCCGAGCCGGAGTCCGCGCTCCCCGCCCTGGCCCTCGGCGACCACGACCTCGTCCTCGCCGACGAGTGGGAGCACCAGCCGCGCGGCCTGCCCCGCGGCGTCGAGCGTCACGACCTGCTCCGCGACCCGGTGCGGATCGTGCTGCCCGCCCGTCACCGACTCGCGCGCGAGCACCGTGAGACCGTCCCGCTCACCTCGCTTGCCGACGCGCACTGGACCGCCGGCCACGAGGAGCTCGGCTGGGACGAGATGACGCGCTGGACGTGCCGCGCCCACGGCGGCTTCGACCCGGACATCCGCCACCGCACGAACGACGCGATCGTGACCCTCGGGCTGGTGGCGCGCGGGCTGACCGTCGCGCTGCTCCCGGGACTGCCGCTGTTGGGTGCGCCGCGCGGGGTCGCGGTGCGCGCGATCGCAGACGCAGATGTGCGGCGGACGGTCTTCGCGGCCACCCGGGCCGCCGACGCGGCGCGGCCTTCAACAGGTGCGCTGCTCGGCGCGGCGCGCGAGGCGGCAGCACGCATCGAAGAACTCTGAGCGGTTACGGTTCCCGTATGGGACTTCTGGATCGGTTCAAGAGCGACGACGAGGCGTCGATCGTTCGCCTCCTCGTCGACGCCGGAGCCACGTCCGACGAGGCGCAACAGCTTGTTGAGCTCCTCGGCCAACGGATGTCCCCGCGCGAGATGCGCGTCTGGCTGACACACCCGGACAAGTGCCACCTGGTCCCCGACCCCGACACCGTCGAGACCTTTGGGGTCGAACTCGTGTGGACGCCGATCAACGCGGTGCCCGCCGGCAAGACCGGCCTGGTCATCGCCGAGGCGCAGCGGTTCGTCACCGACTGAGCACGGACCCCGGCTGCTCGGCGACGATGTCCGACCCCGGCCGCGCGTGCTCGTCCTTGCGCTTGACGAACAACCAGCCGCGCGGTGTCCGCTGCAGCGCGAACCCGCCGCGCAGCTTCTCGCCGTGCAGCACGAACACCGCATGCCCGCGCGTGATCGCCTCGGGCCACGGCACGCGGCCGCCCTGCTCGTAGACGCCTTGGTCCCAGATGATCCGGTCGGGCCCCTCGCGGTCGCCGCCCACGGCATGGTCGGGCACCTCGACGGCGAGGCGCTTGACCCCCGGGTCCAGTGACGGGCCCTTCGGCAGCGCCCAGGACTTCATGACGCCGTCGACCTCCAGACGGAGGTCGAAGTGGCGGGTGCTCGCCTGGTGTTCTGACAGCACGAAGGTGCCGTGCGGCACCCCGCGGATGGCGAACTGCTCGTGGCCCTCGACCTTCACACGCTCCACGGTCGCGGCGTCGCCGAGGGACGCGACGAGGGCGGCGACCGCGTCGTCCCCGCCTTCGGCGTGCACGCGGGAGACGCCGTCGTCATCGACGCGGACCCAACCGAGCACGCCGAGGTCTCGCGCGCGCGAGACCACCGCGTCGCGGTCGACCGCTCCTGCAACCGTCGCGCGCGCTGCTTCCATGCCCACAGCCTGACAGCCCGTCCTCTCACCGGTTTCGGGCGCGCCGGAGCGCCATCGGTCCGACATCCGCCTCGCGCCATCTCACCGCCCTCGACCCCGCCGATGGACCAACGACCTCCGTCATGTCCATCACCCCTGCCACCACTGCGGCGGCGATGCCGCTTCCCGTACGCGCAGTGCTCGCCCTGGCGTGCGGGTTGACCCTTGCCATCGTCGCCTGTGAGGTCAGGCTGCTCTCCGCGGGCGCGCTCACCGCGCCCGCCGCCGCAGGCGCCGTGGCGGCGCTCGGGGCTGTCGCGGTCTTCACACGCGCTCGCCTGCCCGACACGCAGCGCCCCGCCGGTCTGGCGCTCGGGACGGCCCTTGCGGCGTTTGCGCTGGCGGAGTTCCTGGACGCGTGGGTGTGGGGCGACATGCCGATCTCGCCCGCCGAAGGACTGCACCTGACGGGCTACGCGCTGATCCTGCTCGCGCTCGTGCTGCTCGCGCGGTCCTGGGCCGTGCGCCCACCGGCGAGCTTCTGGCTGGACGGCGCGACGCTCGCGCTCGCGATCGCGACGGTCGACGCCGCGTACTTCGTGCCCGCCGCGATCGAGGCCGCCCAGATCACCACGCTCAGCACGGTCGTCCAGGTCGCGGCGCCCATCTTCGGTCTCGCAGGGCTGTTCTTCGTCTTCATCCTGCTGCGCCTGAGCGGCTCGCCCACCTCGCCGGTGCTCCTCATGATCGGCGTGAGCCTGCTCGCACTGTGGCTGGGCGACGCTGCGCGATTCTGGTCGCTGACCAACGGCCACGCCGGCACCACTGCCACGCTCAGCGCCGTGCTGGAGCCCTGTGGGTGGCTGGCACTCGCGATCGCGCCGTGGCTGCCAGACCCGCGCACCCGGCGCCTGCAGATCACGAGCTGGGCGGTGACCGCGATCCCCGCCGGGACCCTGCTGACCGCGGTCGCGGTGCTCGTCGCCGGCCAGATCACCCCGATCGGCCCGGCCGCAGTGGTGCTCGCGGTCGCCACCACGCTGGCGGTGATCGCGCGCACCGTCCTGACCTTCGGCGACCTGCGTGCGCTGCCGCAAGCGCAGCGGGAGGCACGCACGGACGAGCTCACCGGGCTGGGCAACCGGCGGTGGTTCCTGCGCGAGGCCCAGGCCCACCTCGCCCGGACCGATCTGCACAGTGCCGCCGTCCTGCTCATCGACCTCAACCGCTTCAAGGAGCTCAACGACGCGCTGGGCCATCGAGCAGGCGACCTCATGCTCTCCCAGCTCGGGCCGCGGCTCGCGGGCGTCATGCGCGGCGGCGATCTCCTGGCCCGCCTCGGTGGCGACGAGTTCGCCGTCTTCTGCCCCGGCGCCGACCTGCGCGCCGCCGACGACATCGCGGGACGGGTGCAGCACTCCCTGGACGCGCCGTTCGTGCTCGATGGCCTGGAGGTCCACGTCGACGCGAGCATCGGCGTCGCGCTGCACCCCGACCACGCCTCCGACGCCGAGGAGCTCCTCCAGCGCGCCGACGTCGCCATGTACGAAGCGAAGTCCCAGCGCACTCCGCTGGAGGTCTACGACGCCGCCCGCGACGGGCACACGCGCGAGCGGCTCCAGCTCGTGGCCGACCTCCGAGCCGCGCTGGACGACCCGGCCGGGGGCGGGCTGACCCTCCACTACCAGCCCCAGGTGAACCTGACCACCGGCGTGGTGGAGAGCGTCGAAGCGCTTGTGCGATGGAACCACCCGCAGCACGGGATCCTCCCGCCGGCAGCGTTCCTCGATGTCGCAGCCGGCAGCGGACTCATGCGCCGCCTGACGAGTGTCGTCCTGCGGACCGCGGTCGCGCAGCTCGCCGACTGGCGGCGACTCGATCTGGCACTCCCGATCGCCGTCAACCTGTCCGCGGCGGACATCGCACACGCCAGCCTGGCCGACGAGATCGAACAGCTGCTGACCTCCCACGCCGTCAGCCCCGAGCTGCTGAACCTCGAGCTCACCGAGACCGACGTCATCGCCCACCCCGAACGGGCGCTCGTCACGCTCCAGCGGCTCAGGACCCTCGGCTGTTCCCTGGCACTCGACGACTTCGGCACCGGACACTCCTCGCTGTCGCTGCTGAAGATGCTGCCCGTCGACGAGCTGAAGATCGACCGCAGCTTCGTCAGCGGGCTACTCGACCGTGATGACGACGCGGCGATCGTCCGGGCCGCGATCAACCTGGGGCGAGACTTCGGACTGCGCGTCGTCGCCGAGGGCGTCGAGACCGCCGGCGAGCTGCGGGAGCTCCGCGCGCTGCGGGCGACGAGCGCCCAGGGGTACCTGATCAGCAGGCCGGTGCCGGCGCCCGAACTGGAGCGGTGGCTGACGCGGCGGCACGCTTCGACCGAGATCAGTCCCTTGCCTCGGGGTCCAGGTCGATCCTGACGGTGAGCAGGTCGGTGCCCATCTGCCGGACCGCCCGGGCGTTGCCCTGCGGCATCGACCGCTGACGTTCCAGCGGATCGTCGTCGGGCAGGATGTGCGCGGTCCCCGTACGCCACCGCCGTCCCACCTTCACACGCACGCGCGGATCGGCTTCGATGTTGCGGACGTAGCCGCTGTGCCGGCCGTGCTCGGACACGATCCAGAAACGGTTCGTCCCCGCCTCCAGGCCGTTGCCGACGGGGGTGGTCCGCAGCTTGCCCGTCTTGCGTCCGCGGGTCTCGAGCAGCGCGTGCGTGGACGGCCCGCGCCCGATCGATGCGAGGAACCGCATCGGCGGGTTGAGCACGTGCTTCTGCAGCGGCTTGACGAGGCGGCGCTTGCGCTCGGGATCCATGGCCGCCCTCACGCTACCCCCGGCATGGGGAGCGCTCATCCGCGAAACACCGCAGAGGGGGTGCCCGAAAGCACCCCCTCATGCGTGGACCGCTAGGCGGGGACCGCCACGGCGTCGTCGCTGTAGACCTCGCCGGCCTCGGCCTTGGCGACCAGGGACGCCGGCGGCTCGAAGCGGCTGCCGTACGTCGCGGCCAGCTCACGTGCGCGGGCGACGAACGCCGCCGGGCCGGTGACCTCGGCGTCGTCGGCGTGCGGGTAGCCGTTGATGTACTGCAGCACGCCGCCCGACCACGCCGGGAAGCCGATCCCGAAGATCGAGCCGATGTTCGCGTCGGCGACCGACTCGATGACGCCCTCGTCGACGCACTTGACCGTCTCGATGGCCTCGGCGAAGAGCATGCGCTCCTTCATGTCCTCGAACGGGACGTCGAAGTTCTCGCCGCCCCACTCCTCCTTCAGGACCTTGGACAGGCCGGTGCGCTTGCCGTCCTCGTAGTCGTAGAAGCCCGCGCCGGCGAGCTTGCCGCCGCGTTCGAGCTCGAGCATCCGGTCGATGACGCTGAAGGACGGGTGGTCCTCCCACGTGCCGCCCTCGGCCTCGATGGCCTCCTTG
>JAEMQS010000186.1 GCA_016463765.1 Solirubrobacteraceae bacterium
GCTCAGCTCACCACACCTCCGGCACGAAGGTCTGGTCGCTCATCGGCGGACGCAGGTACCCGGTGCCCTTCTTCAGCGGCGGCAGCTTCAGCGGCGGCGGCGTGACGTCCTCGTACGGGACCTGGCTGAGCAGGTGCGTGATGCAGTTCAGCCGCGCGCGGCGCTTGTCGTCCGCGCGCACGACGTACCAGGGCGCCTGCTTGATGTCCGTGTGCACGAACATCTCGTCCTTCGCCTTGGAGTACTCCTCCCAGCGCTCGCGCGACTGGAGGTCCATCGGGCTGAGCTTCCAGCGGCGCATCGGGTCGTGCACGCGCGCCTGGAAGCGCTTCTCCTGCTCCTCGTCGCTGACGCTGAACCAGTACTTGATGAGGATGATCCCCGAGCGCACGAGCATGCGCTCGAACTCCGGGCAGGAGCGCATGAACTCGCGGTACTCCTCGTCGGTGCAGAAGCCCATGACGCGCTCGACGCCGGCGCGGTTGTACCAGGAGCGGTCGAACAGCACCATCTCGCCGGCGGCCGGCAGGTGCGCGACGTAGCGCTGGAAGTACCACTCGGTCTTCTCGCGCTCGGTGGGCGTCGCCAGTGCGGCGATCCGAAACGCGCGAGGGCTCGTGCGCTCCGTGATCCGCTTGATGACGCCACCCTTGCCGGCGGCGTCGCGGCCCTCGAAGACGACGACGACCCGCAGGCCCTCCTGCTTGATGTACTCCTGCAGCAGCACCAGCTCGACCTGGAGGCGGCGGAGTTCCTCCTCGAACGTCGCCTTGCCGAGCTTGCGCTTCGTCTTGGGCTTCTTCGTCTTCGTGCTGTTCGCCATGTGCGTCTTTTCGGATGATGACGGTGTCCGGCCGAGCGTACGCCAGGTTCACCGCGGCACCGCGCGGTGCCCCCGCCCGCCCACGGAGCGGGTGGACCGGCGGTCGGTAGACAGGCCCTACGCCGAACGCTAGGGACAACCCCAGGGTGCCCGCCCGATGACGCCGGGGCGCCGCGATTCGACCATGCGTGGCATGCACACCAAGAGCACCGCCGCCACCATCGCCGTCCTCGCCGCGCTCGCCGCCGCGCCGGGCGTCGCGTCCGCCGACTCGATCTCCTACATCGGCAAGGACCAGAACATCTGGCTGACGACTCCTGATGGAGCACGACAGTTCCAGGTGACATCCACCGGGAGATACAGCTACGCGTCGCAGGCCGACGACGGGTCGTTCATCGCCAGCCTCTCCGACGGCTCCGAGCGCCTGCATCGCCTCGACCGCTGGGGCAACGTGCTCGCGGAGTTCGCGACGCCCGTCAGCGACGGCCCGACACCGGCCAACTCCCAGGACAACCACTTCGAGGGCCCGTACGCGCCGGACATCTCACCGGACGGCACGAAGGTCGCCTACACCTACTACCACCAGTCCTACACGTACGACCCGACCGCGTGCGGCGGCACCGGCTGCCTGGCGAACACCCTGCGCAGCGGCACGGCGATCACCCACGCCAACCGGCTGACGTCCTGGGACGAGCTGGGCGGGAACCTCACGGGGTGGAAGGACCCGCAGTGGGTCTCCGGTGACGAGCTGGTGCGCAGCGACGCCGGCGTGGCGCTCGCGGAGAACGTCGTCATGAACCGGGTCAGCCAGGGCCCGGACGCCGGCCTGGTCCGGTGGATGAAGGCCGAGGCGCCGTCTGCCGAGCGCTCCGACGCGGTCGTCAACGCCCAGCAGACGAAGATGGCGCTCGTCGACCGCGAGGCCGGTCCCGCGGGCACGTTCACCGCGTACGACGGCATCCGCTTCTACCGGATGACGAACCGGTTCGCCGCGCCGCCGGAGGCGTGCTTCCGCTACCAGCCCGACGACAAGAGCACGACCGACGCGCCGACCTGGTCGCCCGACGGCAACGCCGTCGCGTTCGACGAGGGCGCCGGCATCCGCGTCATGCCCGTCCCCGACATGAGCGGCGACAACTGCAAGGCCCCGGCGAACGGCGACTCGGGCCGCGTGATCATCCCCGCGTCGAAGGGCTTCTACCCCGACTGGGGTCCGGCCGACGTGCCGACGTCACGCCCCGCCGCGCCGGGCACCCCTGGCGCGCCCGGCGCGAAGGCGCCGACGACCGCGAAGCCCAAGGCCATCACGGTCACGGGCACGAAGCTCGCCAAGGCGCTGAAGACCGGCCTGACCGTGAAGGTGGCGGTCCCCGGTGCGGGCACCGTGAAGGCGTCGGGCCGCAGCGGCAAGCGCACCGTCGCGACGGCGCGCAAGACCGTCAAGAGGGCCGGCACGGTGACGCTGAAGCTGCGCTTCACCAAGGCCGCGAAGCGGTCGCTGGCCAGGAAGAAGTCGGTGCAGCTGACCGTGGCGACGACGTTCACCCCGCGCAAGGGCAAGGCCACGCAGAAGCGCAGCGCGAGGGTGACGCTGAAGCGCTAGGTCACCGCGGCGCCGGCGGCGACGACCTTCCACCCGGAGGGCCCGTCGCCGTCGAGCGCCATCCGCAGCGAGACGCCGAACGTCGTCTCGCTGTCGCGGCTGCCGGAGACGAGCGCCGCGGTGTCGCGGTTCTCGACGTACCGCCGCCCGCGGACCTGGGCGGCGACGTCCATCGTCGGCGGCTCGGCGTGGCCGTCGAGCGCGGTGATCTTCAGCGACTCGAGCTTCGGCCCGCGCACCACGATGCGATGGTGCGCGGCGTCATCGGCGTAGAGCAGGGCCGTGATCGCCTCCGGGGTCGCCACGGCCTCCAGCGCGGTGTCCGCGCCGTCGACCGCCTCGGCCCAGCCGGCGAGCGCGCGGCGCGCGGCGACCTCCAGCAGGTCCGGGCCGAAGCGCGGGTCGGCCAGCGAGAGGTCGAGCGCCGCGGCGTGCGCATCGTCGGCGTAGTCGACGTCGACGAGTTCGCCCGCGGTGACCCCGTTGCCGACGACCGCGTCGTCACCGGCGAGCTGGACGAGCGCGTCGTCGTGCAGGCGGCTGTCCGACCACGGCGACGCGACGATCTCGCTGTCGAGGTGGTGGTGGCCCTCGGCGTCGGGCTCGATCGAGACGAGCATCCAGCGGTCCTCGGCGTCATGGCGCGCGAGGGTCCAGTACTCCGACAGCGCGCGCTGGGCGGTGTTCGACCCCTCGTGGTTGAGCTTCGTGCCGTCGGCCTGGAGCACGTAGTCGTCCATCGACGCGGCGAGGTGGACCGTCACGCGATCCTCGGTGTCGTCCTCGCGATTGACGAGCGCGACGTAGTGCACCTCGGGACGGTTGTGGACCTGGCAGACGTTGCGCCAGCCCTTCCTGGCGAAGTCGTTCAGGCGCCGTTCCCACTCGACCATGAGGTCGGCGCCGACCATGGTCTTCAGCCGGGCGACGTCGTTCTCCGACCAGGCCCGCTGCACGGCCAGGAACAGCTCGGCGGCCTCGCGCTCGACCTCCTCGTGGTGGAAGTAGGCGTCGTCCTCGGCCGCCTCGGCGGAGGCGAGGCGCACCTGTTCGTGGCGCGCCCGGCGCTTCTTGACGAGCTTGCGGCCCTGCCACCAGCCGAACGCGACGAACAGGAGGAAGGCGACCCCGAAGATCAGGAACGGCCAGATGCTGCCGCCGCCGGACCCCGAGCCGCCGGAGCTGCTGGAGCCCCCGCCGAAGCTCGAGCCGCCGCCCCCGCCGCCGCCGCCTTCGACATCATCGCCGCCGCGGGCGGCGGGTCCTCGAGCTTCGGGGG
>JAEMQS010000187.1 GCA_016463765.1 Solirubrobacteraceae bacterium
TGACCCGCGCGCTCATGGGCGTCGGCCTCGAGCTCAACACGGCGCTGAAGACCCGCCCCCGGATGTGGCGCCAGGCGATGCGCGCGATCGACACGCTCGACGGCGTCGTCGAGCAGCTCGTCGCCGCGTACGAGGCCGACCCCGACGCCGACCAGGACAACCTCCTCGCCCTGCTGCTCTCCGCGCGTGACGAGGAGACCGGCGAGCCGATGAGCCGCGAGCAGGTCCGCGACGAGGTCATGACCTTCCTGGGCGCCGGCCACGAGACGACGGCCAACGCGCTCGCCTGGACGTGGCTGCTGCTCAGCCAGCACCCCGACATCCGCGAGCAGCTGCACGCCGAGGTCGACGAGGTCCTCGACGGGCGCACCCCCACCCCGGAGGACGTCGACCGCCTGCCGTACACGATGGCCGTTCTCCAGGAATCGATGCGGCTGTACCCGCCGGTCCCCGCGGTCAGCCGCGTCGCGCTCGAGGACGACGAGGTCGGCGGCACCACGATCCGCAAGGGCTCCGGCGTCCTCGTGCTCCCGTACGTCATCCACCGCGACCCCGAGCTGTGGCCCAACCCCGAGGGCTTCGACCCGCGGCGCTTCATCGACCCGCCCGCCGACCGTCCGCGTCAGGCGTTCATGCCGTTCGGCGCGGGCCGGCGAATCTGCGTCGGCTCCGGGTTCGCGCTCATGGAGGGCGTGCTGCTCATGGCGATGATCGCCCAGCGCTTCGAGCTCGACCTCCAGTCCGGCGTGCGCGTCACGCCGGAGATCGCGATCACGCTGCGGCCGGAGGGCTCGCTTCCGATGACGCTGCGCCGTCGCCGGCGCTGACCGAGCGGGGCAGGACCACGACCGGACACGGCGCGTCGCGGAGCAGCCCGTGGCTGACGCCCCCGAGGAGGACCGCGCCCAGCGGGCCGTACTCGCGCGAGCCGAGCACGAGCAGGTCGAGGTCCTCGGCCGCGGCGGCCAGCACCTTCGAGGGCACGCCCTCGAGCAGGTCGCCGCGGGCCTTCGCGCGCGGCGGTGCCTCCCCGACCGCCTTGTCGAGCTCGCGCTGGCGAGCCGTCAGCAGCGACGTCCGCATGTCCTCCCGCATGATGACCTCCGCCGAGGGGTACAGGCCCGTGTTCAGCGGCTCGGCGACGGTCAGGACGTGCAGCGAGCCGCCGAGGGCGATCGTCACGTCGCTCGCCCATCGCAGCGCCGCGCGGGACTCCGGCCCCGCGTCGTACGCGATGCCGACGTGCCGCAGCTCACCGGGCGCCGCGTAGCCGTGCGGCGCGACCGCGACGGCGCACGGCGAGCCCTGCACCACGCGCTCGGCGGTGCCGCCGAGCAGCGCGCGGCCCAGCCGGCCCCGGTGCGAGGACCCGAGCACCAGCACGTCGGCCCGCTCGGTGACGGCCAGCGCGTGCAGCGCCCGCGCCGGCGAGTCGTCATCGAGCAGGTGGGTATGGACCGCGACGCCGTCCGGTGCGCCCGCGGCGGCGCTGTCGAGGATCTCCTGACCGGCCTGGCGCAGCGTCCCGAGCAGGTCCGCGCCGTAGATCCGCGCGTTGGCGCTGCCGGGGAGGACGTGCGCGACGTGCAGGTCCCCGCCGAGCGCGGTGACGAGGGCGGAGCCCAGGGCGACCGCGTCGTGGCGGTGCGGGCTGGCATCGGTGCCGACGAGGACGTTCATGGGCGGACCGTATCCCGCGTGCGCGGCCCCGTCCTCCGTCGGCTGCCGCATGCCTCTGCGGCGAACTACCGGCGGTACTCGGGGTTCGGGTGGTCCGGCTGCGAGAGGTCCCAGTCGTCGGCGTTCGTCCCGTGTCCCGGGATGCCGCCCTGGTCGCGCAGCAACCGGGCCATGTGCAGGAGATTCCACGCCATGAACACCGCGTTGCGGGTCGTCCACGCGTTGCGCTCCCCGCCGTCGTCGGGGTCGAGGTACGACGGCCCGGGCCCGGCCTCGCCGACCCAGTACGTCTCGGCCTGGGGCGGCACGGTCAGCCCGATGTGCTGCAGCGCGTAGAGCAGCTGCGCGTTGACGTGCTTGCCGCCGTCCTCGTTGCCGGTGGTCACGGCGCCGCCGACCTTGCCGTAGTAGGACCACTGCCCGCGGTCGTTGGTCTCGCCCGAGTACGCGTACAGCCGCTCGATGATGACCCGCGTGAGCGACGACTGGTCCCCGAGCCAGATCGGCCCCGCGAGGATGATGATGTCGGCGGGCTCGACCAGCGAGCGGTAGATCTCGGGGAACTCGTCGGCGTCGTAGCCCTGCTCGGTCATGTCGGGGTAGACCCCGGGCGGGATGACGCGGTCGGCGGTGCGCACCTCGTCGACCCGCACGCCGACCTGCTCGAAGATGCGACGCGGAATCTGGAGGAGCCCGTCGGTGTTGCTCGTCGCGGGCGTGCGGTTCAGCGTGCCGTTGAAGATGACCGCGCGCAGGTCGTCGTACGCGGCGGGCGCGGTGTCACCGAGCGTGTCGATGTACTGCTGGATGGGGGCGGGGATGGGCATGCGAGGGAGTCTCCCCACGCGCCCTGGGCGTTACGCCCGGCTCAGACGAACGGGCGCGTTCGCAACATTTGACACACGTCCGGGACGGCGCTACCTTCCCGCTACGCGTCGAGCCACCACAAACCTGAGTGGCTCGGGGCAGGGGGAGGAATCGCAGGAGATGACGCTGTTGCGCGAAGCACGCGCGCCCTTTGAGCTGCGCGCGTTGCTGGGATCCGACGTCTGGCGGGGCCGGGGGGTAACCCGCGGCGACGGATCACCGGTGCTGCTCGTCCCGGGCTTCATGGCCGGGGATGAGACGCTGCGGCCGATGGCCGCCTGGCTCAAGCGACTGGGCTACCAGCCGCTGCGGGCCGGCATGCGCAGCAACGTCCGCTGCTCGGAGGAGAGCGCCGGCCGGCTGGAAGCCAGGCTGGAGCGCGCGGTGGAAGCGGTGGGTCGGCGAGGACTGGTCATCGGGCATTCTCGGGGGGGAATGCTCGGCCGGGTCCTCGCCGTTCGCCGCCCGGACCTCGTCGCCGGCGTGATCACCCTGGGGACGCCGCACGACGCGGCGCTCGAGGATCTCCATCCCGTACTCCAGCGGCAGATCGACGTGCTGCGGGTGCTGGGGGACGCCCGCCTCGGCACGTTGTCGTCACGCTGCCGCGTTGGGGCGCCCGGCCAGGCGCCGCCGGCCTTCGTGGGGGAAGGCTGCTGCGAGCGGTTCTGGTCCGATATGCGCGCCGCGCTGCCCGAAGGGGTGCGCGGCGCGTCCATCTTCTCGGAGACCGACGGGGTCGTCTCGTGGGAGGCCTGTCTCAGCGACGGGTTCCTCCCGATCGAGGTCGCCAGCTCGCATTGCGGGATGGCGGTGCACCCCGAGGCCTACGTCAAGGTTGCCGGCGAGCTGGCGAGCGCGGTTCGGGGGGACCGGGCTCGCCGTCGTAGGAACGGCGCAGTCAGTGGCGTGCGAGCGGTCACACCCTTCCGGGTTCCCGCTCCGCTCGTCGCTCCTGCTGTGCCTGTCGCCGCCGGTGCGCGCGGCTGATCCCGACTCTCCGGTTTTGACCGGGATCACGCCGCGCGCGCACTTTCCAGCGTCCCTGCCCGGGCGCTAACGCAGCAGCTCGACCGCGTCGCCGACCTGGATGGTCGCCGGCGCGGTCGCGCGCGCGTTGATGCCGAAGCACGTCCCGTGCTCGGCGTGCAGCCA
>JAEMQS010000027.1 GCA_016463765.1 Solirubrobacteraceae bacterium
ACCTCACGGTCTACGGCCTGCGCAAGTTCTGCGGGCTGGCGATGAAGGGCAGCCCCACGGTCCTGCTGCCGCTGTACGTCGAGGGCGAGCACCTGCTCGTCACGACGGAGGCGGGCGAGCGGCTGCGGGCGCTGGCGCCGGAGTTCGTCGCGCGGAGCACCGGGCGCGCGTTCCTCGGCTACCTGGACGCGCAGCGGCGCGGCCTGGTCGGTGAGCGTCACGCCACCCGGACGCGGGAGCTCTCGCAGCGCCATAGCTACGACACGAAGTACGCGATGCATGCGCTGCGGATCGCCCACCAGGGGATCGAGCTGCTGACCGACGGCGTGATCACGCTGCCGGTCGGCGAGCCCGCGCGCAGCGAGCTCCGGGCGGTCCGGTCCGGGGAGGTGCCGCTCGACGATGTCCTCGCGCGACTGGAGAAGGCGACGGCGGAGCTGGAGGCGGCCACGCAACGGCCGGGCCTGGCCGAGCGCCCGGATGCGGCGAAGGTCGACGCGTTCCTCGTCGAGGCGTACCGCGAGGCGTGGGCGGCGGGCCGGCACGCAGCTGCGTGAGCCGGCCCGCCCCAGCGGGTAGCGTCCAAGCAGTCCACTTTGGAGGCGCCCGGCATGTCCACCGCAGACGAGGACCTCGTCGACCATCCCGATGATGTCGACGAGGAGCACGCGACAGCCACGCCCAAGCGCACCGGCCTGATCCGCTTCGCCCGCATGGCGGGCTCATCGATCGCCGGCAAGGACGCCGCCCCGTGGGTGACGGACTTCCTCAACGCGGCGTACTACCGGCGGCCGGTCGAGGAGCGCGACGTCGACGACCTGCGGCTCGCGTTCTCCGTCCTGACCACGTACTGGTATCGCAAGGATCCGACCCGCCGGCTGCACATGACCGACCTGCCCGCGTTTCACCGGGCGTTCGGTGGCGGGCGGTTCTCGACCGAGGTGTCCGACCGTGGCCGCCTCACGCGCGAGGAGCTCCTGGCCGGGGCGGTCGAGCTGCTCGGCGACTGGTTCCCGGAGGCATACGCCGACGACGCGCGCCGCGGGTGGGGCATCGCGTTTCCCACCACCGACGAGCACGCCGCGTACGACCCCGGGCACCGGCTGAAGCTCGCGCGGCTCGGCGAGCTGACCCCAGAGCACGCGCCGCCCGGGGAGCAGACCTGGCACACGTACGACCCGGTCGAGATGCCGTCGGCCGAAGGGGTGATCGCGGCGCTCACGCGGCCGGAGACGTGGCCCGACTACGCGACGGAGGTCGGGCGCTTCACCCCGCTGCGGCCCGGCGGGCTGGCAGACCAGACGTTCGAGATCGAAGTGGCGGCCGGGACCGATGCCGGGCGGCCCGTCTTCACCCGCGGGTACGTCACGATCAGCACGCTCGTCACGCCCGACGACCCCGAGGCGTTGCACGCGTGGTTCGACGCGTTGGAGCGCGGCCTCGCCGCGTACGGCGACGACGAGCCGCGTGCCGTCCCGCCAGGTGGCACACCGATCGTCGGGTTCGACCTCACCACGCACCGCGGGCACTTCATGGGCGCCGGGCACAACCGGCTGCTGCTCTACGAGTACGAGGGACGCGCCTGGGTCAAGGCGGCAGGGACCTGGGACCCGATGCCGTGGCACATCGGCGGTGCGTACCGGCTGGCCGGGCGTGACGCGCAGCACGCGTACTGGGGCGAGGGCGCGGACCCGCAGCGCAGCCTGCTCCATCAGCTCGCGAAGGCCGTGGCGTGAGCGGCCCTGCGGTCGTCATCGGCTCCGGGCCGAACGGGCTGGCCGCGGCGATCCGCCTGGCCGAGCGCGGCTGCGACGTCGTCGTGCTCGAAGCCGCCGACGAGCCCGGCGGCGCGGTGCGCACCGAGGAGCTCACGCTGCCGGGATTCCGCCACGACACGTTCTCCTCCGTCTATCCGGCGGGTGCGGCGTCGCCGGTGTTCAGCCGGCTGCCGCTGGACCGCCATGGGCTGGAGTGGGTCCATCCCGCGGTGTGCTCGGCCCACCCGCTGCTCGGTGGCCCGGCCGCGCTGCTCTACCGCGATCTCGACGAGACGGCCGCCTCGCTCGACGCGCTGGCGCCCGGGGACGGCGAGGCGTGGGCGGACCTGGCCGGACCCCTTCTTGCCCAGTTCGAGGGGCTGCGCTCGACGATGCTCACCGGCTTCCCGCCGCTCGTCGGGCCGCTGCGGATGCTGGCCGGGGGCGGCCCGATGCCGGTGGTCTCGCTGACGCGCATGCTCCTCGGGAGCGCCGTCGGGCTGGGCCGTCGCCTGTTCGAGTCGCCCGGGTCGCGCGCGTGGCTGTACTCCGCCGCGATGCACGGCGACGCGCCGCCGACGAAGGCCGGCAGCGCCGTCGCGGCGGCGTACCTGAACATCCTCGGGCACGCCGTCGGCTGGCCGAGTCCGCGCGGCGGTGCGGCGAGCCTGACCTGGGCGCTGATCTCGCACCTGCAGTCCCTGGGCGGCGAGGTGCGCACGGGCGCCCGGGTGGACGCGATCCGTGTGTCCGGCGGGAAGGTGACGGGCGTGCGCGTCGCGGGCGGGGAGGAGCTGGCCGCGCAGCGGATCGTCGCCGACGTCATGCCCCACGCGCTGGACCGCCTGGCGGGTGACGCGCTGCCGTCCTGGTATCGCGCCGGGCTGCGCCGCTACGTCTACGGCCAGTCGACGCTGAAGGTCGACTGGGCGCTCGACGGGCCGGTCCCGTGGGAGGACGAGGCGGTTCGTGGTGCGGGCACCGTGCACGTCGGCGGCTCCGAGCCGGAGTTCCTGCAGACGATCGACGACACCGCGCGCGGTCTGCCCGAGCGCCCGTTCCTGCTCATGGGCCAGCAGTCCGTCGCCGACCCGACCCGCGCGCCGGAGGGCAAGCACACCGCGTGGGCGTACACCCACGGGCCGCAAGAGGGCGTCGACTGGGTGGCTGCCCGCGACCGGCACGTCGAGCGGGTCGAAGCGCACGTCGAGCGCTACGCGCCGGGGTTCCGCGATCGTATCCTCGCTCGGCACGTGATGGGCCCCGGGGACCTGCAGGCGCGCAACGCGAACCTCGTCGGCGGCGACGTGGGCGGTGGCAGCTACGCGCTGCGGCAGGTCGTCTTCCGCCCGATGCCGCTGCCGTCTCCGTACTGGACGCCCGTGAAGGGCCTGGTGCTCGGCAGCGCCGCGACGTTCCCCGGTGGGGCGGTCCACGGGGTGCCCGGCGACGCCGCCGCACGCGCCGTGTTGCGCACACGCCTGTGAACGGCGCGGCGGACGCGGGTACCGTCGAAGCATGACCAGCTCCACCGATCCCGTCCCGCGTATCGATCTGCCCGGCGGGGTTGCGATCCCGCAGCTCGGCCTCGGCGTCTGGCAGGTGCCGAAGGAGGACACCGAGGGCGTCGTCGCCCACGCGCTGGAGACGGGCTACCGCCACATCGACACCGCGGCGGCCTACCAGAACGAGCGGGGCGTCGGGGCGGCGATCGCCGCGTCGGGGCTTCCTCGCGACGACGTATTCGTCACGACGAAGGTCTGGAACGCCGCGCACGGCTACGACGAGGCGAAGGCCGCGGCGGCCAAGAGCCTCGAGCGGCTCGGGCTCGACCACGTCGACCTGCTGCTCATCCACTGGCCCGTGCCGTCACGCGACCTCTACGTCGAGACGTGGCGGGCGCTCGTCGACCTGCGCGAGGAGGGGCTGACGACGGCCATCGGCGTCTCGAATTTCCAGCCCGCCCACCTACGGCGGATCATCGATGAGACCGGCGTCGTGCCGGCCGTCAACCAGGTCGAGTTACACCCGTACCTTCACCAGCACGAGCTACGCGAGGTGCACGCCGAGCTGGGGATCGTGACCGAGCCGTGGAGCCCGCTCGGCCAGGGCGAGATCCTCAACGACCCGGTGATCGTGGAAATCGCGGAGCGGGTCGGCCGCACTCCGGGTCAGGTCATCATCCGCTGGCACCTGCAGCACGGCTTCGTGCTGTTCCCGAAGTCGAAGACCCCGGCGCGGATCGACGAGAACTTCGACGTGTTCGGCTTCGACCTGGCCGACGAAGATCTTCAGGCCATCGGCGGACTCGATCGCGGCAAGCGGTTCGGCCCGGACCCGGACACGTTCTCGCTGACGTAGACCACACACGGTGGGCGGGCGACGGGATTCCCGCCCACCGTGCATGGCCTGGACTCCGGCCCGCTCTGCGGGACGGGGTCCGACCGTATCCAGCCCGCTCAGCGGGATGGATACGGCGTCCCCCCGGACGGTCTACTTCAGCTCAGCCGAGCTCTTGCCCAGCAGCTGCCGGGCGATGATGAGCAGCTGGATCTGCTGCGTGCCCTCGAAGATGTCGAGGATCTTCACGTCGCGCGACCACTTCTCGAGCAGCTCGACCTCGCTGTAGCCCAGCGTGCCGGCCAGCTCGACGCAGCCCAGCGCGATCTCCGTGCACGTGCGCCCGGCCTTCGCCTTGGACATCGACGCCTGCACCGAGTTCGGCTGCTTGTTGTCGGCCATCCACGCGGCGTGCAGCGCCATGAGGCGCGACGCCTCCCAGTCGGCCTCCATCTGCAGGAAGCGCGCGGCGGCGGCGTGCTGCGAGTACGCGGGCGCGGTGTAGTCGATCTCGACCCCGGCCTTCTTCAGCAGCTTCCTCGTCTCGTCCAGGCACGCCCGGCCGACGCCGATCGCCATCGCGGCGACGAGCGGGCGGGTGTTGTCGAACGTCTTCATGACGCCGCCGAAGCCGGCCTTCGTGTCGATCTCAGGGTTGCCGAGCAGTGCGTCCTTCGGCACCCGGCAGTCCTCGAGGCGGAACGCGGCGGTGTCCGACGCGCGGATCCCGAGCTTGTGCTCGAGGCGGTCGAGCTTCATGCCCGGGTTCTTGCGCTCGACGATGAACGACTTGATCGCCGCCCGGCCGATGTCACGGTCCAGCGAGGCCCACACGACGACGAGGTCGGCGCGCTCACCCGACGTGACGTAGATCTTCTCGCCGTTGAGGACGTACTCGCCGGTCTTCTCGTCGAGGACCGCGGTGGTGCGGATCGACGCGGAGTCCGACCCGGACTCGGGCTCGGTGATCGCCATCGCGGCCCACTTGCCGCCGTACTTCTTCAGCTGCTCCGGGGACGCGACGGACGCGATCGCGGAGTTGCCGAGGCCCTGGCGCGGCATGGTGAGCAGCAGGCCGACGTCGCCCCAGCACATCTCCTCGATGGAGAGGACCGTGGCCATGTTGGAGCCGTTCTTGTTGCCCGTCTGCTCCTTCTCGTCGCTGCCGACGCCGGCCGCGCCGGCGCCGCCGAGCGCGTCGGAGCCCGCGTTCACGCCGTCGACGACGGACGCGAGCATGTCGAGTTCCTTCGGGTACGCGTGCTCAGCCCGGTCGTACTTCCGGCTGATGGGACGCAGCATCTCCGAGGCCACCTGATTGGCCTGGGTGATGAGCGGCTTGTACTTCTTGGGGACTTCGAGGTTGATAGCCATGATGCGTTTCTCCACTCGCCGTTAGACGAGCAGGGCGCCCTCCATCACGCCCACCGCTCGCAGATCCCGGTACCAGCGCTCGGCCGGGTGCTCCTTGATGTATCCGTGGCCGCCGAGCAGCTGGACGCTGTCGGAGCCGATCTTCATGCCCTTCTCCGCGCACAGGCGGCGGGCGAGTGCGGCCTCACGGGCGAACGTGCGGCCCATGTCGGCGCGCGACGCGGCGCGGTACGTCAGCAGGCGCATGGCGTCGGTCTCGATGCCGATGTCGCTGATCATGAACGCGACGGACTGGCGGTGGCTGATCGGCTCGCCGAACGCCTCGCGCGTGTTGACGTACGGGATGAGGTAGTCCAGCGCGGCCTGCGCGGCACCCGTCGCCAGCGCGCACCAGGCGATGCGGCTGCGGTGGATGCACTCCTCGTAGACGCCGAGGTCGCCGCCGCCCAGCAGGGCGCCCGCGGGGACCTTGACGTTCTCGAGGATGAGCTTGCCGGTCTCCGCCGCGCGCAGGCCCATGGCGGGCTCGGGCTCGGTGAAGACGCCTTCGGTCTTGCTCTCGACGAGGAACAGCGCGGGGCCGGAACCATCCAGCTCGGCGGCGACAAGGAACAGCTCGTCGTCCTTCGCGCGCGGGACCATCGACTTGACGCCGTTGAGCACGAAGTCGGTGCCGCTCTTCGTGGCGGTGGTCTCGAGCTTCAGGGGGTTGAACAGCGGGCGCGGCTCGACGATCGCAAGAGCGGCCGGCGGCGCGTCCTCGCCCGTGAAGGCGGGGAGGTACTTGGCCTGCTGCTCGGCGTCGCCCCAGAGGCCGAGGGCCGTGGGGACGGCGCCCGGCGCGAGGATGGAGACCGCGATGCCGATGTCGCCGTGCCCGAGAGCCTCGGCGATGAGGACGCTCGTGACGGCGCTGCGCTCGGCGACGACGCCACCGAGCGGCTCGGGGACGCCGAGGATGGTGACCCCCAGTTCGGCGGCCTGCTCGAGGAGCTCCTTGGGCGTCTCGGAGTTGTGGTCGGCCTCCTGCGCGACGGGGCGCACGGCCTCGGCGGCGAACTGCTTGGTCACCTCGACGAGCATCTGCTGATCGTCGTCCGGGGTGACGTCGAACTGCTCGCGCGGCTTGGCCTTCTTCTGGCGGGCGGGGCGGCCCAGCTTCTGGGCGGCGGCGAAGGTGCGGCCGGCGGCACCGGCTACGCGGAAGCCGTCGCGCGTGCCGTTGTACAGCGCCTTCTCGACCTGCTTGCGCAGGCCCACGCGATCGAGCAGATCGGACTCGGCCAGCGTGCGTACGGCGCGCAGTGCGAGTCCCATGCTCTTGTCGGCGGTGGTCACGTCTCAGTCTCCTGGTCGGCGGGAACGAGCGGGAGGTTACCTAGGTATAAATTTCTATGCAAGTAACCCGGCGGGCGAACGTGGCGGTCACGGCGATCCGAACGGCACCTCCGTCCGGCAGGGCAGCGTGCGGCTGCCGCCGTCGAGCAGGTTCGCCACGCGGGTCATGACACGCCGCGAGTACACGATCTGCGTGTGGTCGGAGATGTCCCGCCAGCAGCCGTGCTGCACGGTCCAGTTGCTGGCGGCGTCGGGCATGAACGCGCTGGTGTACGGCGTGAGCACCTCGTCGTAGCGCGAGGAGATCGTGTCGTAGAGGACGTTGCCGGGCGTGCGGTCTCCGGCGTTGAGCGCCCGCAGTATCGGCGAGCCCTTGACCTGCTGGCGAAACGCGGGCCCGACCGCAGCCACGAGTCCCAGTCCGTTGACGCGCTTGAGCAGGTTCATGATGCCCAGGAAATCCGTGCCGGCGTTCGGCCCGGCGATGCCGATCTGGCGGTGGACCGTCTCGGTGCCGCCGAGGAACTTGATGTACCACCGCGGCATGGTCCCGCCCTGACTGTGCCCGACCAGGTCCACCTTCCCGGCGCTCGGGTAGTGCGCGAGGACGCGGTCGACGTACCGGCCGAGCTCGGCGGCGCTCTCCTCGTAGCGCCGCAGCCCCGGCCATCCCCCGACGCGACCATAGACGGGCGTGAAGACGCAGAAGCCCTCGTTGGCGAGGAACGGGCCGAGCCCGCGCCAGTTCACGCTCGGCGGCAGGGCGGTGGCATGGACGAGGATGACGGGGCGTGGGCGCTCGGCGGTGAGCGCGCAGTCCCAGCGATTCGTGCCGGCGGGCATCGCGCCCGGGTCGCGCAGCCCCGCGCCCAGCGCCCGCTGGAAGCTGTCCTCGACGGGGTATGCGGCGACGGCGGGGCCGGCGCAGGTGAGCGCGGCGGCGACGGCCGCGGCGGCGACGACGAGCCGGCAGGTCATCGTGTCGCCTCGTACGCGTCCGGGAGCAGGCGCAGCCGGGCGGGCAGGCGCGAGACGGTCGCGCGCAGCACCGCGGCGTTCGCGGCGAACGCGTGCTGGTGCGCCGGCGTCCAGCGGACCCCGAGGCGCTCACGCAGGACGGCCGGGAGCAGGCCGCCGGTGATCAGCAGGTTCAGGCGCCCGCCGGCCCAGCCCGGCAGCGCCCAGACCGGTCGGTGGCGCAGGATGGGGACCGGGGGCGGCGTCGGGTGGGCGGCGACGTGGAGCACTGCGTCGGTCATGTCCGAGCGCTCGAGGCCGTCGGCGACGACCTCGTCGAACCAGGAGCGGAACCGCGGCCACGACGTCGGCATGTCGCGGTCACGCACGCCGTAGAGCCGGCCCACCTCGCGCATCTCGTCGTAGAAGCGCTCCACCTCGCGCGGCGCCCAGCCCCGGCCGAGCAGCCGCTGCTGGGTCCACACCCCGTCGACGATGCTCGCGTGCACCCAGTGAAAGGCCTCGGGCTCGAGCGCGCTCCAGCGGGCGCCGTCCGGTGTGGTGCCGCGGAAGGCCTGATGGCCTTCGCGCAGTCGCTGCGCGGTCGCCAGCGCGTCCTCGTGCCCGTAGACGACGCCGAGGATCATCGCCAGCGTGCGTTCGCCCCGGCCCCACGGGTCGGTCTGGAAGACCGAGAACTCGCGCACGCCGGCGGCGATCGTGGGGTGGGCGACGTCCATGAGCAGGCGGCGGGACGCGCCGAGGACGTACGTGAGGTCGCCGAACACCCGCCAGGTCACGGAGTCCGGCCCCAGGGGTGCGGCGAGAGGACGGTCGCGCGCGGCGGGGTTCCACGCCAGGGGGTCCCGCGGCGAGGCGGCGGTGGTGGAAGCGCTCATGGTGGTGAGACTAACAAGTAGAAGTCAGTCTCACCTCTACGATGGGGGCGTGACCCGTCCTGCCGCCCCGCTCGATGAGCTCCTTGGCCGTGCGCTCGGCGCGACGCCGCCGCCCGCCGGCGACGACCTCGACCGCCGAGCGCTTGCCGCGGCCATCGACGTGCTCGTCGAGCGCGGAACCGAGGGCGCGACGATGGACGACATCGCGCGGGTCAGCGGGATCGGACGCGCCACGCTGTTCCGCCGGTTCGGCGGCAAGGACCAGCTGCTCGAGCGTGCGCTGACGGCCGAGGTCCGCGGCTTCCTCGACGAGGTCGCGCAGCGGTTCACCCAGGTGCAGGACCCGACCGACCGGATCGCCGAGGCGTTCGTCGCCTGCCTGCGGCTGACCGACCGGCCGCTGCTGCGCGACCCCGATCCGCAGCGCGCCGCCGCGATCATCTCCGCGCTGGGAGCCGGGGACCCCTCACCCGTCGAGCTGGCCCGCAGGTTCGTCGGCGCCTACCTCGCGGAGGGCCAGCGCACGGGCGTGCTCCCCGCCGGGGACCCGCCCGTGCAGGCCGACGCCATGGTCCGCCTGGCGCTTGCGTATCTGGTGCTCCCGGGGCTGCGCCCCGACCCCGCCGACGAGGACGGCGCGCGCCGCGTCGCGCGGCTGGTGTTCGCGCCGATCGTCGTGGCGCCTCAGGCCTGAGCCAGGATCACAGGACGTTCCCACGAGGTTCACGGACCGGTCACAGCGCGCGACAGCCTGGCTGGAACGCTGCGCGCGCCGGTCCCTGTTCCCCCCGAAAGGACCTCATGTCCCAGACGTCCCGCGCGCTGGCGGCGCTGACCGCTGTCGCGGCGGCGCTTGCGCTCGCCCCTGCCTCGGCGAACGCCGCGCTGCCCCGCTCCGCCGACGCCCTCCTGCCGTATCCCGGCGAGGAGATCACCCTGATCAACCACCGGGGCCTGTCGCCCGGATTCCCCGAGAACACGCTCGCGGCGTTCCGCAACTCGGTCGCGCTCGGTGTCGACGCGATCGAGATCGACATGCGCGCGACGAAGGACGGCGAGATCGTGATCATGCACGACACGACCGTCGACCGGACCACGGACGGGACGGGCGCGGTCAGCGACCTCACGCTCGAGCAGATCAAGGCACTCGACGCGGGTGGGGGAGAGCGCGTCCCGACGTACGAGGAGTCGCTCGAGGCGGTCAAGGGCACCGGTGTGCGCCTGCTGCTCGACATCAAGACCGCCGCGGTGACCGAGCGCGCGGTGCGGCTGACCGAGGAGCACGACATGGTCGACCAGGTGGTCGTCGGTCCGCGCACCGTGGCGAACCTCCAGGCGTTCAAGGCGCTGAACCCGGACCTCACGACGCTCGGCTTCATCGCGACGCCCGCCGACGCGACGCCGATGATCGAGGCGGGTGTCGACTACATCCGCCTGTGGCCGTACTGGATCCTGCCGTCGCGCGATGACGAGGCGTGCAAGGCCGACTACGCGGCGCGGGTCGCGGCGTTCGAGCGCGGCGAGCGTGACCACCCGGGCTCGGCGTCGTGCATCGTGCAGGACGTCGTCGACCAGGGCACGCCCGTGTGGTCGACGGTCAACGACCTGAACTACGAGGGTATGGACGAGCTGCTGCAGCTTGGCGCGACCGGCCTGCTGTCCGACCTGCCGGCCGAGATGGACCGGCTGCTCGACGACATCGACGCCAAGCGGATGGCGTCGGCCACCGCGCAGGTGGGCGCCCTGGCGGCGGCGGTGCGGCCGGCGGCGAGTCCGCAGCGGCTGGTCTCCCGGCAGCTCGCGCTCCTCGGGCGCCTGCTGCGCGACCCGGGTGCCGCGTCGGCGATCAACGCGGAGCTGAAGGCGCTGTCGCGGGACTACGCCCGGGCGGCGTCCGCACAGGGTGCGCTCACGCGGGTGGCCCGCCAGCTCGGTCGGGGTGACGTCGACGGTGCGTGCGCCGGGCTGGCGGTTGTCGCCGACCGGCTCGAGGGCGTGGCCGACCACGGCTGGGAGGCGCGCGAGATCCGGCGGACGCTGGCCTGCGCGGCGGCCTGATCCCGCGGTAGCGGGGGCTGCCTTGGGCGGCCCCCGCGATCCGCCGCAAGAACGTGTCGCCAGGCGACACTTTCTTTCGTCAGGTTGGCCTGAGCGGCCGCCGCTGAGTCGCGGGGCGGCCGTACCCGCCCCGCGACCAGCCAGCGGCTCAGCGCTTCTTCGCCGCCACCTGGACGACCGTGCCGTCCAGATGGGGTGTGCCCTTGCGGGCGTTGCGGACGGCGAAGCGGATGCCGTCCTTGCTGATCTCCTCACCGAACGTGACCTTGCTCGGCAGCGGGATCGGCTTGCGGAACTGCACGTCGACCTTGTAGGCGTCGGGCAGCACCGACTCCAGCGCGGCGAGGCAACGCGCCTTCGTCCACATGCCGTGGATGATCGCCTTGTTGAACCCGAGCGGCTTGGCCGTCAGGTCGTACAGGTGGATCGGGTTGCGGTCCCCGGACGCCGAGGCGTACCGGCGGCCCAGCCCGCCCTCCAGCCGCCACGTCGCGCTGACGGGCGGGTCCTCGACCTTCTCGTGTTCCACCTTCAGCGACGGGTCGCCCTTGCCCAGGCGCAGGTACGTCGAGACGCCCTCCCACACGATCGTGCGGCCGGCCTTCGCCTGCGCGACCATGTCGAACTGCTTGCCCTTCGCGTGCGGGCGCAGCTTCGACGCCGTCACCTTGATCGACAGCGTCTCGCTCATGCTCACGGGACGGTGCTGCGTGATCGTGTTGTTGACGTGCACCAGGCCCACCGCGCCGAACGGGAAGTTCGGCTCGCCCATGAGCGCCATGTGCAGCGGGAACGCCAGCACGTGGATGTACGTCGACGGCACCGCGTCGCGCAGCGTGAAGCCGCAGACGCGGTTGTAGGCCGCCAGCGACTTCGCGTCGAACGTGACCTCGGGCATGACCAGCTCGAGCTCCGGCACGTCCTTGCCCGAGCCCGGGACGAACGGCAGCATCGACGCGCCCGGGATCATCGGGAGCGCCGCCTTCGCGTACAGCGGCAGGATGGAGGGCGGGCCCGAGAGCTCTCGCGTCGCCATCGTCCTACGCCCCCAGCAGCATCTGGCCGCAGACGCGCACGACGTTGCCGTTCAGGCCGCCGGACGCCGAGCTGGCGTACCAGGCGATCGTCTCGGCGACGTCGATCGGCAGGCCGCCCTGGTTCATGGAGTTCAGGCGGCGGCCCGGCTCGCGCACGGCGATCGGCATCGCGGCCGTCATCTGCGTCTCGATGAAGCCCGGGGCGACGGCGTTGATCGTGATGCCGCGCTCGGCGACGACCGGGGCCATCGACTCGACCATGCCGATCACGCCCGCCTTCGACGTGGCGTAGTTGGTCTGGCCGCGGTTGCCCGCGATGCCCGCCATCGACGAGACGCCGATGATGCGGCCGCCCGACGGGATGCGCTTGCCCTTCAGCAGCGCGTCGTTGATGCGCTCCTCGCTGGAGAGGTTGATGTCGAGCACCGACTGCCAGCGGTCCTCGGGCATCTTCGCCAGCGTGCGGTCGCGCGTGACGCCCGCGTTGTGGACGACGATGTCCACGCCCGCCTTGAAGTGCGCCGCCAGGACCTTCGGGGCGTCGTCGGAGGTGATGTCGAGCTCGATCGCCTCGCCGTCGAGCCGGTCGGTGACCTTCTTGAGGTCCTCGCCGAGCTGCGGGATGTCGAGGCCCACGACCGACGCGCCGTCACGCGCCAGCGTCTCGATGATCGCCTCGCCGATGCCGCGCGACGCGCCGGTGACAAGCGCGGTCTTGCCGGCGAGCGGACGCTCCCAGTCGATGTCGGCCGGGACCGGCTGGCCGGGCGTGACGCGCGCGACCTGGCCGGACACGTACGCCGACTTCGGCGAGAGGAAGAACCGCAGGGTCGAGCCGATCAGGTCCTCGGCGCCCGGGGCGACGTAGACGAGCTGGGCCGTCGCGCCCTTGCCGATCTCCTTGCCCAGCGAGCGGGTGAAGCCCTCCAGCGCGCGCTGCGCCGTGTGCTCACGCGGGTCCTTCGTGTCCTCCGGCGGCGTGCCGAGGACGAGCACGCGGCCCGAGCTCTGCACCTTGCGCACCGACGGGTGGAAGAACCGCTGCAGCTCGACGAGTTCGGCGGAGTCCTTGATGCCGGTCGCGTCGAACACGAGGCCCTTGAAGCGACGGTCGCCGCCGGCCTCGGGGTTGAACACCGACGCGTCGAGGCCGGCGTCCGCCGCGGCGGTGCGCAGCTCGGGCGCCAGGGTCGTGGCGGTGTCGATCTTCGCCTCGCCCAGCACCGCGGCGATCGACGACGACAGACGCCCGCCCGGCGCGGCGCCGACGAGCACCTGGCCCTTGACGACCGGCTGGCCCGGGGCGTACCGGTCCAGCGCCGTCGGCTGGGGCAGCCCGACGCGCTTGGCGATGAACCCGCCCGGAGGCGAGTTGACGATCTGGGTGTACAGGTCCTGGCTCACTTGGATCCCCCTGCGGACTCGAGAATGGCGACGACGCCCTGACCGGCGGCGGCGCAGATGCTGATGACCCCGCGGCCCGAGCCGCGCTCGGACAGCTCCTTCGCCAGGCCGGCGACGATGCGCCCGCCCGTGGCGGCGAAGGGATGGCCGGCGGCCAGCGACCCGCCGTTGATGTTGAGCTTCTCGGTGTCGATCGACCCGAGCGGCGCCGAGCGGCCCAGGCGCTCCTTGCAGAACACCGGGTCCTCCCACGCGGCGAGCGTGCACAGGACCTGCGCGGCGAACGCCTCGTGGATCTCGTAGATGTCGAAGTCCTGCAGCGTGATGCCGGCACGGTCGAGCATCGTCGGCATCGCGTAGGCCGGCGCCATGAGCAGGCCCTCGCGCTTGTGGACGTGGTCGATCGCGGCCGTCTGCGCCTCGGTGATGTAGGCCAGGATCGGCAGGTTGCGCGCCTTGGCCCACTCCTCGCTGGCGAGCAGCACCACGGAGGCGCCGTCGGACAGCGGGGTGGAGTTCGCCGCGGTCATCGTGCCCTCGGGGCCACCGAAGACGGGCTTGAGCTTGGCGAGCTTCTCCGGGGTCGAGCCGGGGCGCAGGTTCTGGTCGCGCTCCAGGCCGAGGTACGGCGTGATGAGGTCGTCCTGGAAGCCCTTGTCGTACGCGGCCGCCAGGGCGTTGTGGCTGCGGATGGTCAGCTCGTCCTGCGCCTCGCGGGTGATGCCCCACTCGGACGCCATGATCGCGCAGTGCTCGCCCATCGAGAGGCCGGTGCGCGGCTCCTGGTTGGCGGGGATCGCGGGCTTGATCATGCCCGGGCGCAGCCGGGTCAGGAGCTTCAGGCGACCCGCCGTGTCCGGGATGCGGTTCGCGTCGAGGAGGACCTCGCGGAGGTCGTCGTTCAGCGCCAGCGGCGCGTCGGACGTGGTGTCGACGCCACCGGCGATGCCGGCGTCGATCTGGCCGAGCGCGATCTTGTTCGCGACGGCGATCGTCGTCTCCAGGCCGGTGCCGCAGGCCTGCTGGACGTCGTACGCCGGGGTCTCCGGGGCGAGCTTGCTGCCGAGGACGACCTCACGGGTGAGGTCACGGTCACGCGGGTGCTTCAGGACGGCGCCGGCGACGACCTCGCCGAGCGTCTCGCCCTGGAGGTTGTAGCGCTCGATGAGCCCGTCGAGGGCGGCGGCGAGCATGTCGCTGTTCGACGCATGCGCGTACGGACCGTTCGATCGCGCGAACGGGATCCGGTTGCCGCCGACGACGGCGACGCGGCGCACGGTGGGAGTCATGGGTTGGGTTCTCCTGATGTGGTGTCTGGGAGTTCGGAGACCTGCCGGAGGCCCGGCTGGATGGTCGCGATGAGAAGTTCGGCCGCGTAGTTGGCCGGGATGGCCTCGGAGCGCAGCCACCAGCGTGCGGTGGCCTCGACCGCCCCGAGGATGGCGGTGGACAGCACCTCGGTCTCGACGCGGACCTGCTCACGCTGCTCCGGTGGGAACTGCTGGAGCGACGCGCTGGCGACCGCATCGAGGATCTGCTCGCGGTACTGCGCGACACGGTCGGCGATCTCGCCGCTGGCCGGCAGGGTCTCGTCGAAGAGGACCGCCCATGAGGCGCGGTCCTGCTCGACGAAGGCGAAGAAGGCGCGGATGCCGTCACCGAGCGCGTCGGCCGGCCGGTTCGCGGCGGCGACGGCGTCGACGATCGTGGAGACCAGCGCGTCGGCGCTCTGCTCCAGGCACGCGAGGTACAGGCGTTCCTTGTTGCCGAAGTAGTTGTAGAGCAGCGGCTTGGTGACGCCGACGGCGGCGGCGACGTCGTCCATCGTCACCGCCGTGAACCCGCGCTCGGCGAAGAGCGCGTGGGCGGCGGCGAGCGTCTGCTCCATCCGCTCGGCGCGGGGCAGGCGGGTGCGGGTGGCGGGCGCGGCATCCACGGCGACGCGGATGTTACCGAGGTAGAAATTTCTATGCCGGTAAGGTGCCAGCGGTCGGCCAAGCTGGCGCGTTGGCACTCGAACGTTCGACGGCTGGTCCCTATCGAGGTCGTGACGTTTGTGACAACATGCGGGCCCCGTGAACAGCCTCGTACCGGCCAGAATCCTGATTCTTGCGCACCGCACGGCCGCCACGCCGGTGCTCCTCGACGCCGTGCGCACCCGCGCGGAGGAAGGCGCGTGCGAGTTCACGCTCCTGGTGCCCAACGTGCCCCTGGCGCTGCGGCGTGCCGAGGACGCCGCTGTCGGTGCGAGCGGGGTGGGCGGGGCCGAGTCCGAGGCGCAGATGATCCTGGACCTCGCGCTGCCTCTGCTCGAAGAGGCGTGCGGGCAGCCGGTCCGCGGGCTCGTGGGCGACCCGAATCCGCTGAGCGCCGTCGCCGACGCGATCAACCGCCACGGCCCGTTCGATGAGGTCATCCTCTCGACGCTGCCGCGCCGGGTGTCCCGCTGGCTGCGCACGAACCTGCCGAGCAAGCTCGCCGGCCTGGGCCTGCCGGTGACGACGGTGACCGCCGCCGGCCGCCGCATCCCCGTCTCCGACCCGCGCTGACGGTCGAGCTGTCATGGCTGCCGCTCGGTGCGGGCGGCCATTCGGTGAAGTACAACGGGCGGGCCTACGAGGCGGTCCTCGCGCGGGTGCAGCGGCGCCCGCCCCAGGCGCTCTTTCACGCGGCGCTGGAGGTCACGGCCGGGGGTGTCCGGTACGTCGTCGAGTCGGCGCCGATCCCTGACGCGTTCGGTGCGCGCGACCGCGGGGTCGTCGTGGAGGGCCCCGTCGGTGCGCGGTGGGCGGGGCGATTCCGGCTGTTCCGGTACGAGGTCCGCTGCTGGCCCGGCGGTGAGATCCCGGACCTGGCGTGGGCGGTCGACAGTCCGCGGCGGCTGTCCGAGGACGAGGCCGTCGCGGTGCGGCTCCTCGGCGCCGCGCCCTCGATCCCGTCGTTGGTGTGGGGGCGTGACGAGCTGGGTGCGGGAGACATGTGGAACTCCAACGCGATCGTCTCATGGCTGCTCGTGCGCGCGGGGCTCGACGCCGCCGCGATCGACCCGCCGGCCGGCGGGCGGGCCCCGGGCTGGCGGGCCGGGCTCGTCGCCGCTCAGACGACGGGCTTGCCGGTGCGCCAGCGGCGCCGCGTGTCCCAGAGGTAGAGGTTCAGCGGGAAGTCGCGGAGGAGGTGCGGCGACCGCGCGGCGACCTCCGCGACCCGGCCGAAGACCGCGTCGTGCCGGCGCTGTTGGGCGGCGCTCCACGGCAGGCCGAGTTCCTCGCGAAACGGCTCGGGCAGGAAGCCGAGCGTGCGGAACGTCGCACCCGGCGCCGCAGCGCGCTCGAGCACGGCCCCGACGCGCGCGGCGGCGCCCCCGCGCGCGGCCAGCGGCGCGAACAGCAGGCCATCGGTCGCGACGCTCTGCAGGTGCGCTCGCGTCAGGTCGTCCATCTCGATCTGCGCGATGCCGCCCTGCCAGTACGCCTCGAACTCCTCGTGCGTGGCGAACCACTGGTCTTCGCGCATCTGCAGCGTCGTCCCGAAGCGGCGGCCGTGATGCAGGAGCCGTGCGTGCTGTTCGGGCGTCGGCGTGCCGTAGAGCCGGGTGAAGACGTCGACCGTGCCGAAGTAGAGGCACGCCGCGACCCAGCGCTGGAGCTCGGAGTCGAAGGCGCGGTACGCCACGTCGTCGCCGGGCTTCGAGCGGACCTGGGCGTGGGACCGCGCGACCTCGCCGCGGAGGCGGATCCGCTCGTCGGCGCTGCCGAGCATGGAGATCGCGAGGTACGCGCTCGTCGTCCGCAGCCGCTTGAACGGGTGCTTGTCGGCGCGCCCGCTGTCGACCGTGCTCTTGGCGACACCGTGGCCGACGGGCAGGCGCGCCAGCTGCATGATCACGTTGGCGCCCGCGAGCAGCAGCGAGAACCCGCCGAGGCTGTCGCGGATCTCCTGGGGGATCGGCTCGTCGGCGAGCTGGGCCATGGCCGGCCGCGTCGGTGCCGGAGCGGTATCTGTAGGCATGTGCCATCAGATTACGGCAGGGGGTGGCGGTGTCAAGATGCGCCGATGGCGAAGAGCCCACGGGTCTACGGCGGTGAAACCGCTGAGCAGCGCACGGAGCGCCGCCGCCAGCAGCTGATCGACGCGGCCCGTGACCTGCTGCGCACGGAGGGCTGGGGCGCGACCTCGATGCGCTCGGTCTGCGCTAGGGCCGGGCTGGGCGACCGGTACTTCTACGAGAGCTTCAGCGACCGTGACGCGCTGCTCAGCGCGGTGTTCGACGAGATCGAACGCGACGCCGTGGCGCGGGTCGGGGCGGCGCTCGTCGCAGCGGGCGACGTGCAGCCGGCGCGTGCGAACGCCGCGATCGGCGCGCTCATCGATCTCATCGAGGACGACGCCTCCACGCGACGCGCGCTGTTCGAGACCCCGGACAGCCAGGCGATCCACACCCACCGCCGCCGGGCGCTGCGGACCTTCGCGGTCCTCGTCGCGGGGGAGCTTGCCGCCGAGGCTCCGGGGGAGGCCGACGAGGTCGACCGCGAGCTCACCGCGCATGCCCTCCTCGGCGCGTTCCAGGAGCTGCTGACCGCGACGACCGAGGGTGAGGTCGACGTTCCGCGCGAGCGGTTGATCGCCCACGCGGCCGCAATCACGGGGGCGGTGGCGCGGATCAGTTCGCGCTGACGGTCAGCGCCGGAGGAGCTTGCGCATCTCGCGCTGGTCGAGGTACGCGCGGACCTCGTCGTACCGCCCGCCCTCGTTGGCGAACTCCGTGTAGTTGCGCGCCGTCCGCAACCAGTCGAGCGTGGTCGCGCGCGCCGATCGCATCGCGACCTCGATGTGCCGCTGCGTGATCGGGACCTCGTGGCCGGACGTCAGCGCCTCGTCGATCGCGGCGTCGACGGCCCGCTCGATCACGGCACAGAGGTCCGCGCCACTGAACATCGGCGTGCGCTCGGCGAGCGCGTCGAGATCGATCCCCACGCTGGGCCGGTCGCGCAGCGCGATCTCCAGGACCCGGCGTCGCGCCTCGGTGTCGGGCGGCGGGACGAACACCACGCGATCGAACCGGCCGGGACGCTGCAGCGCGTCGTCGACGTCCCACGGGACGTTCGTGGCGCCCAGGACCAGCAGGCCGCGGTTGTCGGCACCGATGGCGTCGAGCTCCTGCAGGAGCTGGTCGACCATCGCGCGCCCGACGCCCGCGCCGCGCTGGTTGCGCCGTGCGTAGGCGAGCGTGTCGATTTCGTCGAGAAACAGGACGCAGGGTGCGGACGCCCGCGCCTCGTCGAATCCCTGATGCAGCCGCTGCTCGCTGACCCCGAAGTACGGGGCGAGCACATCTTCGATGCGGAGGTTGAGGAAGGGGGCGCCACACTCGCCGGCGGTCGCGCGCGCGAGCAACGTCTTGCCGCAGCCGGGAGGGCCGAAGAGCAGGACGCCTCCACCGGCGCGGCGGCCGTAGTGCTCGAACAGGTCCGGGCGCTGGTACGGGAGGACGATCGTGCGGTGAATCGCCTGCTTGACGTCGTCGAGCCCGCCGACGTCGGCGAAGGTGCGCGCTTCCTCGGCGACGCTCACCCGGCGGGTCACGGAGTCGTCGGGCTCCGGTCCGTCGATGCGCCGCACCGCGCCGCTGTCGGCCAGCAGCGCCGTGAGCAGATCCTCCAGGCCCGCGGTGCCGCCGATGACGCCGCTGTTGCGGGCCAGCTCCAGGCAGCGCGCGGCCAGCTGCAGCCGGCCTGCGTGTGCGGCGTCTGTCCCCACCTGAATGGCTTCGTCGCGCGGCAGCGCACCGGCGTCGAGGACGCGTTCGAACTCCGTCAGCGCGTCGCCGGTCTCGCCCGCCTCGCGCAGGCTCTCGGCGAGCACCAGACGGAGCGCGTGGTTGTCGGGGGAGAGCTCGACGGCGGCGCGCAGGCCCTCGAGCCGGTCGCCGTCGGTCATCGCAGCTGATGCTCCAGCCGCGATCCCGCGGCCCAGGACCATGCGCAGACGATCATCCACGTGAGCCCGAGGATGCCCGCCGCGACGGTAAGTCCAGCCGCGCGCAGACCGAGGATCAGGCAGATCGCCACGACCCAGGTCTGCGCGGCGCCGAAACGGTCGAAGAAGCGGACCGGCCAGTAGTACGGCCGCTGCAGGATCTGCGCCGCGCGGGCGCTGTCGGCGACCTCGTCGTGCACCGGGTCGAGTCGCACGGCCTCGCCGAGGCGCGTCTCGGCGACGGGCAGGTCTCCGCGCTCGAGTGCCAGCACGCCGAGCATCTGGTGCCCGCGAACGCTCTCGGCATCGTCGGCCAGGAGCAGGTGGGTCAGGCCCTCTGCCTCGGCGGTGTCGCCGCGGAGGTACGCGAGATCGATCCGGCAGCGGAGCACCTCCTGGGAGCGGGGGTCGGACGCGCCCGCCGCAGCCAGCACGCGGCCCGCCTTCTCGAGCTGGCCCCCGCGCATGAGGACCCGGGAGTACTGGGCGAGCAGCTCAGCGTCGTCGGCGGCATACCCGAGGGCTGCCAGGATCGCGGCCTCGGCGGCGGCCAGGTCGCCTCGCTGTGTCTCGGTGATGCTCAGCAGATAGTGCAGTTCGATGTCGTCGGGCGCGGCTTGGAGACCGGCTCGGGCGTCATGCACGGCGGCGTCGAGGCTTCCCGTGTTCAGGTGCGCATACCCGCGCAGGCAGAGTGCGTTGACGGACCCGGCCTCGTCAGGGCCCAGGCGCTGAAGTTCGCGCAGCGCGTCCTCAGGCCGGCCGACGTTGAGGAGATGCGCGGCGAGTTGCAGACTGCTCATGCCAGACCTCCGGCGACTGCGGCGACGAGCGGCCACTGGATGACGCCGCCCGCGACGCACGCGATCGCTCCCGGGATCCACATGCTCGCGTAGCCCTCCTCGCCCTCGTGAAAGCCGTGGATGCGGTCGGCCGAGCGCTGTACGGCATACATCCCGCCCCACGCGACGACCGCCGCCACCCGCACCAGCCAGCGCTGCTCGACCGTCTGGCCGACGACTGCGGCGATCGTCAGTGTCGCGGCGAAGCCCGCGATTCCGGCGACCGCGATGAGGGCCTGCTGCGATGTCGACAGCCGCAGTCGCCCGGCGTTGACGAGGGCGATGGCCGCGACCGCCAGCGCGCCGCCGAGGACGGCGACGTAGAACTGGGAGAGCAACCGCCACGGACGGGCGGCGCTGGGTGCGGCGGTCCGCTCAGCAAGGGTGGGCTGCAACAGGTCGTCGTGCATACGACCCCAGTCATCGGCGCTCGACCACATCGATTGAAGTCGCGCAACTCCAGGCGGCGGCACATCGTTGCGAATGGGCCGCCGCGCCTCGGTCAGACGTCCAGGGGGCGTCGTGCCGCTGTCGCGTTCACGGCGGTGAGCGCCGTCTTCGCGACAGGGGTGCTCAGCCGGCGTCCAGGTGATCCCGCAGCGCCGCCGCCGTCGACCAGAACGCCAACTCGGCCCACGGGATGTCCTCAGGGGCGAACGCCTGCACCTCCGGCGCCTCGTCCGTCGTCTGCGGCTCCCCGTGCGCCACCGCCGAGAACACCACGAGCACCACCCGCTCGTCCTCGCGCGAGTAGACCCCCACCAACCCGCCGAGCGTCACGTCGATCTCGATCTCCTCGCGCACCTCCCGGCGCGCGGCCTCCTCGACCGACTCACCCAGGTCGACGAACCCGCCCGGGAACGTCCACAGTCCTGCTCCCGGTGCGAACCCGCGGCGCAGCAGCACCACACGGCCGGACGCGTCCCGCGGGATCGCCGCCGCCACCGGCTTCGGGTTGTAGAACGCGTGGTACCCGCACGACGGGCAGCGCAGCAGCCGCGGGTGCTGGACCTCGGCCCCCGCACCGCAGCGCGGGCAGAAACGGACGTCGTCGAGCGCCGGGTTCAGGCTCACCCCGACGACGCTACCGCCGCCGCGCGATCCGTAGCTCCCGAGACGCGCCGTTGGCGTGTTCGCCCTGGTCGTTGGGCACGACGACGACACGGATCGTCGCCGTCCGGGAGATCCGGTTGACCCGCAGGCGGTAGCGTGAGCGGTTCCCGGAGAGCGGCTGTGGCTTGACGCTGCGGATCCGGATCCAGCGACCGCTCGGTGCCTTGCGCTGCACCGAGATGCGCCCGTTCGGCACCGCCGGGTTGATCGCGCCGGAGATCGCCACCGAGCGCCGGTTGCCGCCGACGACCCGCAGGCCGGGGGCGACGCGGTTGGCCACCTGGTACGGCGCGCTGGCCGCGGCGACCGTGGTGCGCGTGACCACGCGCAGCCGCACCGCGGAGAACAGCGGGCCGACGGTGAACGCGTAGCTCCCGTTGCTGGCGGCGTTGCGGCGGGCGACCTCCCGGAACCCCGTGAGGTAGGGGAAGTCCGAGCGCTGGAGCGCGAGCGGGATGCCGCTGACGCCGCTGCCCGCCACGCGGCCACTGACCGTGACGCTGCCGTTCCACCGCACCGATCGCGGGGACGCCGTCATGCTCACGCCGGTCGGCGCGCGCAGGGTGGTGAAGCTGCGATTCGCGCCGCGGGTCGTCCCCGTCGGGTTCACCGCGACCACGCGGTACTGGTAGCGCGTATTCACGCGCAGGCGGGTGAGGTTCGCCCGGACGGTCACGGTGCTCGTGCCGGCGCCCACCGACACGCTCGGCGTCCGGGACGAGTAGTTCGTCGACGTCCCGTACTGGAAGTAGTAGCTCGTCGCCTGGCCCCGCGGGTTCACGCGCGCGGTCAGCGTCGCGGTCGTCGGGCGCGCGTTCGTCACGCCCTGGGTGGAGACGGCCGGGGCGCTCGGGTTGCTGTCCGTGCGCACCGTCCGGTTGGCGCCGTTGACGACGCCCGCGGCGTTCGTGGCGGTGACGCGGTAGTTGTAGGTCGTCCCGGCGGTCAGCCCGGTGACGTTGACCGTCACGGCCACGGGGTCGTCGCCGGCCGGCACGGTCGCCTCGGCGGTCTGCAGCCCGTACGACGTCGACGTGCCGTACTGGAAGCGGTAGGTCGTCGCGGCGCCGTTGGGGTCAACCGTGGCCGTGAACGTGGCGGTCGTGCGCTCGACGTTCGTCGCGGCGCCGGTCGTGACGGTCGGTGGGGCCGGGTTCTGGGCGAGGGCGGCGGTGGGCGCCGCGACGGCGAGGACGGCCGCGGTGAGGGCGGGGAGCAGGGATCGCATGGTCACGGGCCGGAACAACGTCACGCCCACGAAGTTCCGGCGTGTTGGGGGTCCCGGCAAAAGACTGGGGAGGGTCCCCAATGTGCGGCGGCCCCGCGACCCGTTGACTGACGTTCCCGTCATCCGACATGAGGTCGTCATGCCGCTCCGCATCCTGCTCGTCATCGCCGTCGCCCTGCTCGCGCTTCCATCGTGGGCCGCAGCCAAGAGTCCGCCTCCCAAACGGGCGGACCTGACGGCGTCCTCGCTGCGGGCGCCCGCGCACGCGCATCCGGGCGGGCCGGTGACCCTCGACGTCACGGTGCGGGCCAAGGACGGCGCCGCGGCGAAGACCGCCACGCGCTTCTACCTCTCGGCCGACCGCCGCAAGGGCAAGGGCGACGTGCGCCTGGCGAGTGTCACCACCCCGAAGCTCAAGCGCAGCGCGCGCCACGCGGCGATCGCCCGGGCGACCCTCGCGCCGGGCACGGCGCTGCGCTCCTGGTACGTCCTCGCGTGTGCCGACGACACCCGCAAGGTCCGCGAGCGCAGCGAGCGCAACAACTGCGCGACCGCGAAGGTCAGCGTCGCCGCGAAGACCGCGACCCCCAGCGCCCAGCAGCTCATCGAGGCCGACCTGAAGGCCGGCAAGCTCTCCGCCGAGAAGGCGCTGACCTACCGCGTCTTCTCGGAGTTCGGCGACCGCCGCCTGCCCACTCGCTACCGCGGCGACGCGGGCGCGGAGGCCGACCACGACGCGCTGCGCGAGGCCGTCGCCGCGTTCGCGACCCTCACCCCGAAGGCCAAACGCGACCTGCGCCCCTTCTTCCTCCCGCCGCCCGCGCGTCACAGCTGGGCGAACCTGCCGAGCAGCACGCTCGCGCCGCAGCACCGCACCACGCCGAAGAACACCAAGACGAAGGCCAAGCCCCGCAAGCGCAAGAAGACGAAGGTCACCGCGCGCGCCGCCCAGGCCGACACCGAGGCAGGCGTCGAGGAGGAGTTCGTCGACGACCCGTGCGACTCCGAGCAGCTCGTCGGCAACCAGTGGGGCAGCCTCCCGGCGGCCGGCGGCAAGATCCGCATCTGGTGGCTGAAGGACAACGCCAAGGACGCCGCCGCCGCGCCGAAGCTGGCCCAGGAGATCGGCGGCGTCGCCTACCCGAAGTTCAAGGCCGCGATGGGCCGCGACCTCATGCCCGACGACAAGATCCAGTGCTTCCACGGCTCGGACGGCGCGCTTGACGTCTACCTCATCCCGAACATCGCGAAGGGCCGCGCGATGTCGATCCCGTCCGCGCAGTCGCCGCAGAACAACCTCATCTGCGACGGCACGCCGAGCTTCATCGTCGCCGAGTCGCACTCGGGCCCGCCGCCGCGCTGGGATCTCGCGCACGAGCTGTTCCACTCGTTCCAGTTCCTCTTCCCCATGAAGGAGGACTGCCGCAACTACCTGTGGTTCGACGAGGGGTCGGCGAACTGGGGCGCGAACCTCGCGTTCCCCGAGGACGACGGCGAGCACCGCCACAACTACCTGCTGTCGTGGGCGACGGGCTGGAGCCTGAACGACCTGGACTACCCGTCGTGGCCGTTCGCGCTCTTCCTGGAGAAGACCGTCGGCACGCAGGCCATCAAGGCGATCTACGAGGAGTTCGGCCGGGCCGACGCGCTGCCTGCGATGGACAAGGCGATCGGCGGCTTCCGCAAGCGCTGGAAGGAGTTCGCCAAGCACGGATGGAACCGCGCGCCCGTCGCGTCGTTCACCGAGTGGGACCGGATCCCCGAGCAGCCGACGAAGAACAACAACCCGATGCAGCCGGTGCACCTGCACCTCGCCGGGCAGAAGCAGCGGACCGCCTACCCGAAGGCGGACATGAGCCCGCTGGCGCGCGACTACCACTGGTTCACGGTCACCGACGACAAGCTCCGTGAGCTGAAGTTCGTCAACCCGGCCGCGGGTGACGAGGACTTCGGCGTGCAGGCGATCGTCACCGTCAACGGCCAGCAGCGCATCGAGGACTGGACCGGGAAGAAGACGGTGACGTTCTGCCGCGACACGCCGAACCAGGACATCACCGAGCTCGTCCTCATCTACTCCAACGCCAAGTACAAGGACGGCCAGTCGATCAACGTCGAGCCGAACCTCAAGCTCCGCGACGAGTGCGAGGGCTTCCCGTACCGGTACAAGGTCCTGAGCTCCGAGTTCCGGCAGTACACGACGGCGCAGTCCGCGGACGTCGGCATCTGCGACGCCGTGGGCGGCCTGCGCGGCAGCAACGAGTTCAAGGGCACGCTCGACGCCCCGCAGCTCAACGCGGAGAACCAGCTGAAGAAGACGCGGTTCGGCTTCGAGGGCCAGATCTACGGCGAGGTCCCCGCGACCTGGTTCCAGACGCTACACGGGTGCGAGTACACCGGCGACGGTGACATCGTGCCGTGCTCGACGACGCACACGTCCCAGCCCAAGCCTGACGGCCGCTGGACGGTCGGGTTCTCCATCCGAGGCGACAGCCCGGACGCCCAGACGATGGACATCCACTGGACCATCCTGGACCCGGCCGTGGGCTTCATCGACCCCGACAACTCGGTGTGCAACTTCTCCGAGATCTGGAAGGGGCTGGACTACGACGTGGGGCAGCAGCAGGTGCCGCTGGAGAAGCTCGCGAGCACCGCGCCGCAGACCTACACGTTCACCGGCGGGCCGCTGAACTGGAACGCGACGCAGATCGGCACCCAGGCGAACATCGGTTTCGACTGGTCGCACACGATCACCGTCCAGCGGGTGGACGCCGACGGCCAGCCGCTGGAGTAGCCGCGGCTCAGGTTGCCGGGCTCGGCGGGGCGAAGCGCACTTCGAAGCGCGCCCCGCCGAGCGGTGACTCCGTGACCCCGACGGTCGCGCCGTGGTGGCGGGCCTGCTGGGCGACGAGCGCCAGCCCCAGCCCACTGCCCGGCCGGTCGGTCCCCTCGACCCGCGCGAACGGCAGGAAGATCCGCTCCCGGTCCTCCGGCGCGACCCCGTGGCCGTCGTCGTCGACGCGCAGGACCGGACCGTCGGGGTCGTAGTGCAGTGCGACCGCCACGCGTCCGCCGTCGCGACCATGGCGGATCGCGTTCTCCACGAGGTTCTCGACGAGCATCCGCAGCCCGGGCTCCCACCCGCTGACGACGACCGGCTCGTCGGGGAGCTGCACGCCGACCTCGGTGCCCGGGTGGCGGTCGCGCACCGCGCTCAGGACGCCGTCGATGCACTCGGCGAGGTCGACGTCGTGGTGCTCGATCTGGGACGAGTCGCCGCGCGCCAGCGCCTGGAGCCCGTCGAGCAGCGCGACGATGCGGCGCTGTTCGGCGAGCGCGTCACGGGCCATCTCGGTGCGGCGGTCGGCCGGCAGGTCGGGGTGGCGCTCCAGCGCGGAGAGCGTCGCCTGCACGCTGGTCAGCGGGGTGCGCAGCTCGTGCCCCGCGTCGGCGGCGAACCGCTGCGTGGCGGCCAGTGCCCGCTCGCGGTCGGCGGCGGAGGTGCCGAGCCGGCCGAGCATCGCGTTGAAGCTCTCGGCCAGTGACCGCACCTCGGCGGCGCCGGCCTCGGGCGCGCGCTGCGCGAGGTCGTCCTCATGGGCGACCCGGGAGGCGAACGCGCGCAGCCGGGCGAGCGGGCGCAGCAGACGGTCGGCGGTCAGCCACACGCCCACGCCGGCGGCGGCCAGCGCGAGCAGGCCGAGCACCAGCAACCGCTGCCGCAGCTCGGCTTCGCGTTCCTCCAGGGACTCGAGGCTGGAGACGATCTCCAGCCGCGCCAGGCCGCCGAGGTTCGGGTCGCGCAGCTCCGTCACGTACGCGCGGTAGTCGTCGCCGCCGGCGGAGAATGTCCGCAGGCCGAGCGGCAGGGGGCGCGCCCGGGGCGGCGGCGCGCCGGTGTCCAGCAGCACGCTCTCGCCGAGCAGCAGGCGCAGGGATGTCCGCGTGGCGGTCAGCACCGCGTCGAGCCGCCGGTCGTTGCCCGGGATCTCCTCCTGCACGGCGGCCGTCGCGGTGGCACGGGACAGCTCGGCGGTGCGGCGCAGGCGGTCGTCGAAGGCGTCGCGCTCGGAGTTGACGACGTACCGCGTCGCGAGGGCGCCCGCGGCGGCGAGCACCACGGCGAGGACGACCAGGACCCCGAGCGTGAGACGCCCGCGCAGGCTGTGCATGGCGCTCAGCCTCGCAGGACGAAGCCCACACCGCGCACGGTGTGGATCACGCGCGGCTCACCACCCGCTTCGAGCTTGCGGCGCAGGTACCCGACGAACACGTCGGCGACGTTCGTCTGGGGGTCGAACGTGTAGCCCCAGACCTCCTCGTGCAGCCGCCGCCGGTCGAGCACGTCGCCGGGGTGCTGGAGGAAGAGGTGCAGCAGCTCGAACTCGCGGCGGGTCAGCTCGAGCTCACGGTCGCCGCGGTGGGCGGTGCGCGCACGCGGGTCCAGGCGCAGGTCCTCGACGGTGAGGACGTCCTCGTCGGAGGGCGGCCGGCGGCGCAGCAGCGCGTGCAGGCGCGCGGTGATCTCCTCGATCGCGAACGGCTTGACGACGTAGTCGTCGGCGCCGCGTTCCAGCCCGCGCACGCGGTCCTCGACCTCGTCGCGAGCGGACAGGACGCAGACGGGGACCTGGTCGCCGTCGGCGCGCAGGCGGTCGAGCACGTCGAGTCCGTCGAGGTCGGGCATGTTCAGGTCCAGCAGCATGACGGCGGGCTTGATCCGCGCGGCCGCCTCCAGCGCGGCGCGGCCACCCGACGCGGGGACGACCGTGAAGCCCTCGAGTTCCAGGCTGGCGCCGACGGCCCGCCGGATCGCCGCGTCGTCGTCCACGAGCAGGACGACGGGACGCGCGGCGTCGTCAGCCACGCTGCACGACCTCGCAGTCGCGGGCCACGTCATCGGCCTTGTCCGCGATGACCCGGTCGCGGCCCGGCCCGCACGTGATGCGGTCGGCGATCCCGTCGCGGGCGCGGATCGTGTCGTTGCCGTTTCCTCCGGCGATGACGTCGCTGCCCGCCCCGCCGGTGATGAGGTCGCGGCCGCCGCCGCCGAGGAGCGTGTCGTCACCGGCGCCGCCGTTCAGGCGGTCGTTCCCGGCGTCGCCGGAGAGCAGGTCGTTCCCCGGGCCGCCGTTCAGGCGATCACCGCCACCGCGGCCGTAGATCGTGTCGTTGCCACGGAGCCCGTTGATCGTGTCGGCACGGGGCGTGCCGAAGAGCCGGTCGTCGCCGCGGGTCCCGCGGATCGTGTCGGCGAACGCGATCCCCACGGGCAGCAGCAGCGAGACGACGGCCAGCACGGCGAGGACACGACGGGACATGCCGACCAGGATGACGCAGGACGCGGCGTGTCGTACACGTTCGTGGACGGCATCTCACGGTTTTCTCACAGTGCGTGAGGACATCGTGAGAGGCCCTCGCTTCCGGTCTGCCCAGGCGGTTTGCTGGCTGCAAGGAACCGGAACCCAGGAGGAGTCCCGTGAAGCACGTACGCAAGACCACCACAGCCGCCGCGGCGGCACTCGCCCTCATCCCCGCCGTGGCGTTCGCCGCCACGATCGACGGTGGACCGGGCAACGAGCGCCTGCGCGGCACCAACGCCGCCGACGTCATCAACGGCAACGGCGGCAACGACCGCATCCACGGTCGCAACGCCGACGACCAGCTCAACGGCGGTGAAGGCAACGACCGGGTCTTCGGCGGCCAGGGCAACGACACCATCCTCGGCGTCCAGGGCAACGACCTGCTCAACGGCGGCCCCGGCGACGACGCCATCACGGGCGACGCGAACAACACGGGCGACCGCACCTCGTTCGACCGCATCTACGGCGCGGCCGGCAACGACACGCTGAAGGGCGGTGACTCGCGCGACCGCATCCACGGCGGCAGCGGCAACGACACCTCCGACGGCGAGGCCGGCAACGACCGCATGTCCGGCGGCACCGGCGACGACAAGCAGAACGGCGGCGCGGGCAACGACACGATCTACGCCAACGTCGGCGTCGACGTCTCCAACGGCGGCGACGGCAACGACACGCTGTGGGCGCTCGCCCGCAAGGACGTCACCCCCGGCCCGAACGGCGAGGTCGACCAGACCGGCGACACGCTCGACGGCGGCAACGGCAACGACCGCTTCCGCACCCGCGACGGCGAGGTCGACCGCATCACCTGCGGCGAGGGCAAGGACCGCGTCTTCGCCGACCTCGTCGACGTGATCACCGACGCCACGGCCGAGAACCCGAACGGCTCGTGCGAGACCGTCCAGCGCCGCGCGCCGCGCGCCGCGGACTCCAAGAGCGAGGACGCGCAGCAGTCCCCCGCTGAGGAGAAGGTCGCCTCGTAGGACTCCCGCCACGCCACAGCCCGGGACCGGCATCCCCCCGCCGGTCCCGGCCGTGGCGAAACTGACGTAGGCTCGCGTCTCATGGCACTGGGCTGCTTCGTCTCACCGGGAAAGTCGCTCGACCAGGCGGTCGAGCGCGTGCGGCTGGCCGAGGAGCTCGGCTTCGAGGCCGCCTACACGACGCACATCAACGGCCGTGATTCGCTGACCGTTCTCGCCGCGTACGCGCTGGCGACCTCGCGGATCCGGATCGGCACGGGCATCGTCCCCATCTACACGCGGACGCCGGCGACGATGGCGCAGACCGCGGCCACGCTGGCCGAGCTGTCGGGCGAGCGCCTGATCCTCGGCCTGGGCGTGTCGCACCGGCCGGTCGTCGAGGGCTGGCACGGGCAGACGATCGACAAGCCGATCGCCGAGATGCGCGAGTACCTGTCGCTCGTCCGGGCGATCGTCGGCGGCACCGAGATCCCGCAGGACACGGTGAAGTGGAAGACGATGATGCCGTTGAGCGGTGTCGGCCCGTATCCGGACCTGCCGATCTACGTCGCGGGCCTGTCGCCGAAGATGCTGCGCGCCGCGGGGAAGATGGCCGACGGCGTGATCCTGTGGCTGTGCAACCCGGCGTACATCCGCGACGTCGTGGTGCCCGAGGTGCGGGCCGGGCGCGAGGAGGTCGGCAAGAGCCTCGACGGGTTCGACATCGTCGCGGCCGTGCCGGGTGCGCTCGTCGACGATTCCGCGGAAGCGCATGCGGCGATGCGCCGCGACCTGCTGCCGTACTTCGGCCTGCCGTTCTACCGGGCGATGATCGAGCGGTCGGGCTTCGGCGACTCGATTGCGGCGTACGACGCGGGCGCGGCCAAGGGTGACGTCGAGGCGATGCAGGCCGGGATCGCGACGGAGTTCCTCGACGTGCTGTGCGCGATCGGCGACGAGGACGCGGTGCGCGCCGGCCTGCAGCGCTACCTGGATGCGGGCGCGACGTCGCCGTGCATCGGCCCGATCGCCCGCAGTGACTTCGACGCCACGTTGCGCGCCGCCGCGCCACGCTGAGGGTGTGCCCCGGGCACCGGCCCGGACCCGCGCGCGGTCGTCGCACGCCACACGCGGAGGTCCTGCGCGGGCGTAGCGTGACGCGCATGAGACAAACCCCGGCTCAGATGTCTCAACCGCCGCGCGGCCGCGTGCTGCCGCCGGACGACGACTGGCAGACCCTCGCGGTCGACGAGACCTCGCTGTCCTGGCGGCGCGGCAGCGACATCCGCGTGTTCGCGGCGGCGGGCTACGCGCTCGTCCTCCAGGTCGCCCACCCGACCGTCGGCGCGGGCGTCAGCCAGCTCTCGCAGTACCGCGAGGACCCGATCGGCCGCTTCCAGCGCACCTCGGACTTCACCAACCAGATCATCTACGGCGGCCCCGAGGGCGCGGCGCGGATGGGCAAGGCCGTGCGCGACCTGCACAAGCACGTCAAGGGCGTGCGCGACGACGGCGAGCGCTACCACGCGCTGGAGCCCGAGGCCTACGCCTGGGTGCACGCTACGGGCGCCGAGGCGATCGTCAAGGGCCACTCGCACTACGGCATCCCGTTCAGCGCGAGCGAGCGTGAGGACTTCTGGGACGAGTGGCGGCGCATCGGCCGCTTCCTCGGGATCCGCTGGCGCGACCTGCCCGAGACATGGGCGGGCTTCGAGGCCTACCGCGACGAGATGCTCGTCGGCCGGCTCGAGCACACGGTCTGCCTGGACGAGGTGTGGGAGTCGATGGAGAACCCGATCCTCCCGCGCCGTGTCCGCGAGCTCCCCGGGCCGGGGCCGGAACTGCTGCGTCGCCTCGTGGTCCGCGGCACGCGGCTGCACACCGTCGGGCTCATGTCCCCGCGGCTGCGAGCGCACCTGGGCTTCTCGTGGTCACGCGCGCAGGAGGCGGAGTTCCAGCTCAACGGGGCGCTGGCGCGGGCGGCCACGCCGGTCATGCCGGAGGCGCTGCGGTGCACGGGGCCGGGCTACGCCGAACGGCGAGCGGACGCGATCGCCGCCGGGCGCACGGCGTCTCTGGAGACGTCGCCGCACCTCGTCGCCAGCGCATGAGTGCGCTGCCGCCGCTCGTCGCGCGGGCGCTGGATCCGCGCGACCTGGTGCCGGACGATCCGGCGAGCGAGCGGATCCTCGACGCGGCGCTGGAACTGGCGGCGGCGTCGGGACTCCGGCACCTGACGATGGAGGACGTCGCGCGCGCCGCCGGCGTCGGGCGCGCGACGGTCTACCGGCGCTTCGGCGACCGGGACGCGCTGGTGGACGCGCTCTCGACACGCGAGGCGCGGCGATGTCTGGCCGAGCTGGCGCTGGCAGGCGACCCGGCGGCCCCGGTGGTCGACCAGTTCTGTGAAGGGTTCGCCGTGAGCATCCGGCTGTTGCGCGAACACCCGCTGCTGCGCCGACTCGTGTTGGTCGATCGCCAGGTCCTGCTGCAGGCGCTCGACGACGGGTTGTTCGAACTGGCCCGCGGGTTCCTGGCCGACCGGATCCGGGTGGCGCAACGCTTGCGCGAGGTGCGGGATGTCGATGCCGACGAGGCGGCCGAGATCCTGACGCGCGTGACGACGAGCTTCGCCCTGCTCCCGGGGACGTCGCTGGATCTCGACGACGCCGATCGGCTGCGTGCGGTGGCGCGTGAGTTGCTGGCCCCGGTGCTGTTCGGCTGAACTCGGCTACGCTGTGGGCGCAGCGCCCTCTTAGCTCAGTTGGTAGAGCACTTCCATGGTAAGGAAGGGGTCGCCGGTTCGAGTCCGGCAGAGGGCTTCTGGAGATTCCAGGGCTTTCGGGTTGCGCTTCGTGCGCTCACCCTGGATGGAGGTACCGGACGGGTACCGATGTCGGCGTGGTGGTGGTCGCGTCCCCGATCTGTTGATCGGTGCGCAAGGGGGCCAAGCTGGCCCCGCATCCCTCAGAACGAGCGACCATGTCCAGTTCCTCGGAAGTGCAATTCCTGCGGCCGTCTCAGGTGGCCACGCTCGCGGGCCTGTCGACGCGGCTCGATCTATTCGGCGATCGCGCGGGGTGAGCTGCGCGCGTCGAAGCTGTGCTCACGCCTGCGGATCACGCCCGACGCGTTCGACGAGTGGGTCAGCGCGTGCGCGGTGCAGCTCGACGTGCCGCCGCCGACGTTCGTGCCTCCGCCACGGGTCCCGGTTCCGGCCGCTACCGGCGGGCAGCTTCCGGGCGCTGCTCGCGCGGAGCGACGGCGCGCCGCCGTCGTGAGCGTCGAGCGGGTCGAACGCCAGGACGGCACCGTCGTCTGGCGGGTGCGCTGGCGGCAGGCCGGCCAGAACCGCTCGAAGGTGATCGGCCGGAAGCGCGACGCCGAGGCGTTCGATGCGGAGCTGCGCCGCCGTCGGCGGATGGGCGAGCTCGGGCTGCTCGACGCTGGGCGCGAGACGCTCGCGGAGTTCGGCCAGGAGTGGTGGAAGCTGTAAGCCGAACCTCGCACCGGCGACGCTGCAGGTGTACGCGTCGCTGTGGGACTGCCACGTGCTGCCGCGGCTCGGCGCGCTGCAGCTGCGGGAGATCACGCCTTCGGTCGTCAACCGGTTCCGACTGGACTGCGAGGCCGACGGCGTCGGACGGGTCTCGATCGCCAAGGCGATGACGCTGCTTCAGGGCGTGCTGCAGCGCGCGTGTGAGTGGGAGCGGATCGCCTCGAACCCGGTGCGGGCGGTGCGGAAGCCGGCGGCGGGTCCGAGACGAGCCGTTGTGCCGATCTCGCCGGATGTCGTTGAGGAGATGCGGGCGTGGCTCGTCGGTCGGTCGATGTGGCGGGACGCGACGCTGGTGTCGGTGCTCGCGTACGCCGGTCTACGGCCAGGAGAGGCGCTCGCGCTGACGTGGGCGCACGTGCGCGAGCGGACGCTCCTTGTCGATCACAGAGGTGGTCCCGACGATGGACGGACGTGGCGGCTCGTAGTGCCCGTGGGGGCGCACCGTCCGGACAACTGGCCGCACCTTGTGGTGGGTGACCCTGAGAGCGAGTTCCCCGTTCAGTCGATTTCCGCATGGGTTCGTGATGGAGATCGAAATCGTGCCCTGACGGCGCCGGAGTTGCACGCACGAATGCGCCCAACTTCACCCCCAACAAGCTGATCACTGATGGTCGCCGTGTTGCGTGTCCAGTTTGGCGCTTGCTGCGTCAGGCGGTTTGGTTGGCTTGATGGCATCGTCCGCGTAGGCGGCGATCCTTGCGCGGGTGACCAGACCGCTCGGACCCGGCTGCAAGGTTGGCCGTCGCCGTCGGCGTAAGGGTCAGCCAGCCGACCACATGACCAGGGCCGGGTCGTCCTCAACCACCAAGTAAGTGTCAGTACGTCCTCCAACCGCGCAGTACTTCAAGCAGATCCGGCCGTGGGAAGGTCGGCAGACCCGCGCGTTCGAGGAGTTGTGTTTCCAGCTGCGACCCCGTGAGCCCACCGAGGTCGAGCTCCGCAAGACCAGTGATCCCGACGGTGGCCTCGAGTGGTACTGGATCTACCCCGACGGCAGCGAGATCGGCTGGCAGTGCAAGTTCAGCGACAACGAGCGCTCGCTCTTAAGCATGATGGATGCGAGCTTCGAGTCTGTCCGAAAGCGGAGAAGCCGTGCTCGCCAGCTGACCTTTTGCATCCCGGTGGACCTGAGTGACGACCCGGATGGGGCCCGCGGAGAGTTCGGCTGGCAGCGCTTCGACAAGCTCCGAGAGAAGTGGAAGCAGAAGGCCCCGGGCATCGAGGTAAAGCTGTTCCTTGGCGGCCAGATCCTCGAGCAGCTCGCCCTCAGCGAACACCGCGGGCGCGAGTGGTTTTGGTTCTCGCAGACACCAGTGCTCGATCCCGAGTGGTGTCGCGTCCAGCGCGAAGTAGCAATCGACAGCGTCGAGCCGCGATACCGCCCTGACATCAACGTTGATCTGCCCATCTCGGAAGCCGTCGCAGCCATTGCCCAACCGGTCGGCCTGCGTCATCACTTCGACACGCTCGTAGCGGCGGTTTCTAAGCGCGCCGCTCAAGCGCTTGAGAACAGGCCCACTGAGGGGCCGTTTGCTCAGCCGCTTGATGAGCTCGCAACAGCCGCACGAGCGCTCATCGACGAGGCCAGGAAGCCATGGCGACCTACGCAGACTCTCAGTACCGAGTTCGAGACTGCGCTCACTAAGCTGCGTGCGTCGACGGACCTTCTGCTGAACGTCGCCTACGACGAGATCGATCAGACGTCAACGTTACGCGCTCGTCCTGAGAACGATGAGGGATTGCGAGCGCGCGCAAACCGCGCCCTTGACTGTGAGCGCGAAGCCCGTCGGCTAGAAACAGCGGTGGCGGAGCTAACTGCTTGGGTCAGCGGCACCGCCCGCGCCGCTGCTGAGTCAGGCTTTCTTCTGCTCGACGGCCAAGGCGGCTCGGGAAAGACGCACTTATTCTGCGACGTGGCTGGGAACCTGATCGACGAAGGTCACCCCGTGCTCTTGCTGCTCGGACAGTGGTTCGGGGAGTCATCACCATGGAAGACGCTTGCCGAGCGCATCGGGGAGCCGGATCTCTCGATGGATGAGATTGTCGTCGCGCTTGAGGCCTCGGCCCAGGCAGCCGATCGCCGAATGGTCTTGATGATTGACGCGATCAACGACGCTGGCGATTTCCGGATCTGGCGAAACCACCTTCGAGAGCTACGGCGTCGGTTCGCGAACTCGGGTTGGGTTGGCGTCGTCCTCTCGTGTCGGAGCACGTACATCGAGGCCGTTGCTCCGACTGGAGGCTTCGGCACCGGGGTCGTCCGTGCGACACATCCAGGCTTCGCGGGTCGAGAGTTCGAAGCGATGGAGCGTGTGTGCCGTGCCTACGGCGTCGTGGAGCCGGCGGTCCCGCTGCTGCTCCCCGAGTTCTCCAACCCGTTGTTCTTGATCCTGTACTGCGACACCGTGGCCCGCGGTCGCGTACCGGAAGCCGGCACGGCGCATCTCTCCGCAATCTTTGCGGCCTTTGTCGACGGCCGGAAGGAGGAAATCACCACGGCGCTCGGCATCGATCCAACGCTTGACCCCGTTGGGCGCGCGATACAGGTACTGACCTCAGAGCTTGCGCGTCGGCATCGCGATCACTTGCCGTATGAAGAGGCCAACGCGTTGGTCGCCGCCATCGACACATCGGAAGGTCGATGGCCGGAGACACTCTTCGGGCGCATGCTGAGTGCCGGGTTGCTGTCGAAGGACCTTGCGTATTTCCGCGATGAGGGTCGCGAAGGAGAGGCAGTCCGATTTCCTTTCCAGCGATTCTCGGACCATCTGATTGTCGGCGGGCAGCTCGACATGTACCTGAATACGACGGCTCCGCACGAGTCGTTTGGCGCTGGAGCGTCGCTCCACGACCTGATCGCACACGCCCCGCTGGGTAGCGTCGACGCGCTTGCTATCCAACTGCCTGAACGCTGCGGGGTTGAGCTGCCGGACATCGTCAACTCAGCAGGCGTCGCTCAGTGGCGAGGACAGTGGGCGCTCGGCGCGTTCTTGCGGAGCTTGCCGACTCGTGACCCTCATGCTGTTGATCCCGCCCGAGTCCTCCCACTCATCGACGGTGCGCTGGAGGCGGGATTGGCTGAGGAGGTCGCGAGTGCCTTGGTTGCTTGTGGACCGGTGCCGTCTCATCCGCTCAATGGCCATTGGCTCCATCAGGACTTGAGTCAGCAATCACTGGCCGAGCGCGACGCGAGGTGGATGCAAACGACGTACTGGGCGTACGGCGAGGCACCTCATCCGCTCGACCGCCTAATCCGTTGGGCCGAGCGTGGTCCCTACCCTGAGCACGATCCGACGATCCTCGAACTTGCCGCGATCGTCATTACTTGGGCGCTCGCCTCACCGAATCGATTCGGGCGGGATGCTGCGACCAAAGCACTTGCGACGCTCCTCGTCGGCAACGTCGCGGTAGCCCAGCGAGTCGTCGAGCGCTTCACGGCTGTCGACGACCCGTACGTCAGTGAGCGTCTCGCGGCGGCGGCTTACGGGGCGATCCTCCGGGACGCTCACGTCCCTGAACTGGTCGCTGTCGTGGAGCTCTTGCGTGCGCTCGTGGAAATGCTCAACGAGTCGCGTCCAAACATCCTCTTGCGCGACCATGTGGCGGGCGTCGCTCGCTACGTTCGTGACCGAGTCAACGGTTCGGAAGCCGATGAGCTTGTCGCACGTGCACTGCCGCCATATGGCGCTGCCCCTCCGACTGCGCTACGGACTATTGCCGCACTCGAAGAGGCGTATCCGTCGCGGCTCTCCGACGATCGGATCGGGTACGGCAGCATTCAGCACTCGTTGTTCACCGACTTCGGTGACTTTCACAAGTACGTGATGCGTGGTCGTGTTCGTCACTTCCAGACGACTCAACTTGGCGCGGCTGAGGCAGTGGACGGAAGCCCTCACCAGCAGTGGGAACAGCACCTCTCTGAGGACTTCGCGGCGGCGTATATCTTCGAGCGCGTCGTTGAGCTCGGATGGACGCCGGAGCGCTTCGGTGATTTCGATGCGTCGGTAGGTCGTGCGGATCGGGGCCGCGACTCGCACAAGCCGGAGCGCTTCGGCAAGAAGTACCAATGGATCGGGCTCTTTGAGCTGCTCGCTCGGCTAGCCGACAACTTCGTATTCGCGGGTATGTGGGGCGAGGAGCCTCGCGCGTATCTCGGTGCGTGGCAGCTATCCATTCGGGACATCGATCCGAGCCTGCCACCGGCACGGGCTCGCGTCGTTGCGGAGGAACGCACCCGTGATCCGGTCTTCGCACCAGAGGCTCCCGGCGGTTGGTGGGTCCCTTCGGGTCCAGAGTTCGGCCACGTGGTTGGTGACATGGGGGCTTGGGCACACCGCGCTGACGACCTGCCTGATGTTGAGAGCTTGTTCCGCCGGCATGACAGCGACGCGACTACCTGGGTCGTCTTGGACGGTCGCCTCGAATACGAAGAGCCGCGCGACCCGGTGGCGGACGGCGATCTGCCGCGGCGTGATCTCGGCTTCAGCTTCCACTCTGCCTTCGTGCGCCTGAGAGACGTCGATGTCCTTCGAAGGTGGTTCGACGCAAAGACCGACGTCATGCGATCGCTTCCCGGCTGGGACGCCCAGCCGTGGGGCGACAGTTACTTGGGTGAGCTCTTCTGGGCTGCGGCAGCTCAGGAGCTCGACAGAGGGTGGGAGGTGGACGCGTTTCGACTGGACACAGAATTCCCTGATGAATCGCTCGAGGTCACGCTGCCATGGCATTGGCCGACGGGTTTCGACTGCTCGATGGACGATCCATTGAACCTCACCGTCCCGAGTCCTCAGCTCGTTGCACGCGCCGGCCTGCAACGTGTAGCTGACAGCCTTGCCTGGCGAGTTGGAGAGGACGTCACCGTCCGATTCGTCGAGACCGATGAGGGCTGGAACCGCGACTGGGCGTTACTTGCTCGCGAGGACTGGTTGATCGACTTCCTGGTGCGGGAAGACCTGGCCCTAGTGATTGGTTGCTACGGAGAGCGCCGCGTGCTTGCCGCCGACTCGTTCTCACGCGACATCTACGGCTGGGTTGATCTCGGCGCCGGTGCGCTCCAAGCCAATTCCGAGTGGAAGCTGCGTGGCTACGACGTGGTTTGGGACCGCCGTAGCGGGAAGGACCCTGACTGAGACCTGAGCAGTTGAAGTCTCCGATTCGGGTCGGTGTCGACCTGCGATGTGCTGCTCGGAAGCCAGCGGTTGGACGCCAGCTGATTCAACCGGACTCGGTGCGTCGCCTGAGACCTGAGTACGGTCACGACTCGACCCCTCATGCTCCAGATCGTCACCAAGCAGTACTTCCGACCGGACGTGCCGTTGCACGAGACGCTTCACCGCCGAGTGCTGCACACCAACCGGCTGTTCCTGCGGACCGACGCGATCGAGCTGCCGCTCGGCCGCCTGCTGCCGTCGAACGGAACCGGCGCCGTTTCACACGTGACGGTGGAGATCACCGAGTTTCTGGAGGCCGAAGAGTTGGACGGTTCACGCTCGACGCTTGTGGCCACTGGAGGGGCAGAGCTGGTGTCGGATCTGGCAGACGTCTTGTCGTTCGGTCTCAACGCAACTTTCAGCGCCGACGCTGACCTGGTCGAGCGGCTGGTTCCCGCAGTCAGACAGCCTCCGCCGCGTAACTCTGCGGCCGGGCACTTCCGTGGGACTTTCGACGCTGGTGATCTTGTTACGGAGGAGGAACTCGACGCGCTACGCGCCTTCATGACCACTCTGCTGGCCCTTCGCCGCCCCGAGTTTGAAGCCAGCATGCGAGCGATCCGTCGGATTGTGGCCGCGACCCGTCGTGCCGTTGCTGACCCGACCTCGGCGTACGTCGATCTCGTTGCCGCCCTCGAGTCACTCAGCGGATCCCGGGCCAAGCCCATGCCGTGGGAGGCACTGGACTCCAACAAGCGGGCCACTATCGACAACGCTATAGAGACGCTCGAACCAGGGCAGCGCGAAGCGGTGCGGAGAGCGGTCCTCGAAACCGAACGCGTCGGGCTGAAGCGGCGGTTCGTCGAGTTCGCCGTCTCCGGCGTCTCGGCCGACTACTTTCGCGATGAGGCAGACGGCGCGCTCCGGCCGCCGCGGGGCGCGGACTTCGAACGCGCCCTCAAACTTGCGTACGACATCCGGTCTCGGAGCGTCCACGCTCTGCGCGAGTTGCCCGCCGAGGCATGGGCCATCGGGGACCGCGCCGAGACCATCGACTCTCCCGACGACGGGATAATGCTCACCCTTGAGGGGCTCCGTCGGCTGTGTGGTCATCTGGTTCGTGGCTACGTACGGCAAAGCCCAGCGGTCATCGATCAGGGCTTCGAATGGCGGGCAAACCTGCCCGGAGTTATCCGCATGCGCGCAGCATCCAAGTACTGGATATGGCAGGCGGATGGCTTCGAGCACAGGTCCGTTCTTCGTTACTTCAACGGGCTGCTCGAGCACGTTGTCGACGTCTTCGCCGGCCGTGAGGAAGCGCTCACCGACATGCGCGAGGTGCTCACCAAGGTCGAGCAGCGAGTCGCCGGGACCCAACCGGGCCTGGAACGAACGGCGATGGTTGGTATGTACGTCCTTTGGCACCACCGCCTGGCCGACGACGATCGGCTGCCTGGCTCAGGCGCCTTCGTCAGCCAGTATGGAGACTGTCTACAAGAGCCGGGCATGATCGGGTTCGCGGTTGCAGTGGCTCTAGGTCCTCTGCCCGACTGGACTACCGATCAGTGGCAGGCCTTGGCCGTCGAGCGACGCAGAGACAGAGAAAAGCGCCAGCATCTCGAGTTGCCTGCCTCTGTTGACGCGGCCCTGCAGGTGGTTGCGGCGAGTTGTCTCGCCGATGACGGCCGCATCGACGAGGCGGGCGTTCACGCCGCCTATGCGGTTGAGGAGTTACCTGGCTCGCGTGCCCTCGTCGACTGGGAGGCCGCGCTGGTGGCCGGCCGATCGGAGGAAATCGACATCGGATCCCTCGTCTACATGCTGCCGGCTGCGCCGTCATAGCCGACCTGGCTCGGGCGAGGCGGTAACGGGCTGAACTACCAACCTCGAACCGACTTTTGACGGACCCCGGCTCACTGCTGGGCTCTTCTTTGCGCGCGAGTCAAACTGAGGTCATGTCGCCAGGTTTGGATCTTCCCGCGTTGCGCACGTTTCGAGGATCGTCCGGACGGGTCTGGACGGTGGGCAACCCGCTCGGAGAAGGCGGGACGGCTGCTGTGTACGAGGTCGTCGATCAAGGCATGGACGGGGCGGCGAAGGTGTTGCGCGATGGACGCTTTGCGATCGGCGAGCCCATGCGGGCCCGCTTCCGGCGCGAGATCGAGCACCTCGGCTCTCTTGAGCACCCGAACATCCTTCGCGTCCTCGACCACGCCGAGCACGAGGGCGACAGCATCTTGGTAATGGAGCGGTGCGCGACTTCTGTCGATCGCGTTGTCCGGGACGCTGAAACGCCAGTACGGCTGGATCGGGCGCTGGCTTGGCTGATCCAAGCTGCGACTGGCCTCGACCACCTTGAACAAGTTGGCCTCGTTCATCGCGACATTTCGCTGAAGAACCTGCTGCTTCGGTCTGACGGAACATTGACTGTCGCCGACTTCGGCACGGTTCGCCATCTCGACGACGCGACTCTGACCGTGGGCGATCCGATGGGCTCACACTTGTTCGTCTCGCCCCAGCAGTATGCAGACGCTCACGTCGCCACACCGGCCGACGACGTGTACTCGCTGGGTCAGGTTGGCTATTACATCCTTACCGGGGCGGCGCCGCATGCTGCACCGCCTTCCGTGATGACCGTTCGGCGTGACGTTCCCGGTCCGCTCTCGCATCTCATCGACGGCATGCGGGCGCATTCCGCCACTGCGCGCCCGTCCATCGGTTCGGTGATGGTGGATCTTGTGCGCTTGGTTCCGTTGCTTGGCTTAGAGGATCTGGACCTGATTCTTGGGCCAGGCTCGGCCACGGAGGAGCAGCTCGAGCGAGTGGTTGAAGAGCGCGAGTTCGCCATCAGGGGAATCGATATCGAAGGCAACGCGCAGAACATCAACCCGACGTGGGTTGTTGCGCGGGAGGAACTCGAGAGAGCGCGTCTCGCCCATGCCATCGCCATGGGAAAGCTGGATCAGGGATTGGTTGACGTGTACTGCGAGTACTGCGGAGTCCAAGGGACCTACCTGGCTCGCGAGCAACTCCCCGCGTGCAACGCCTGCGGACGAAACCAGCTCGAAGGGCTTGGCGAACGCGCGGGCCAAGGCTGGGTCAGGACGTAGCGGCTCCTCTCGATGCCCGGCGGTACTTGCCGGGTACATCACGACCGAATGCGCCCCCTCTGGCACTCGAAGCGAACGCGGACAATCGCTCGATTACCACGTAAAATGAGGTCCGCGTGGCCACCTCGAGCAAACGCCACTCGACTCCGGGCGGAATGGTAAGGAAGGGGGCGCCGGTTCGAGTCAGGCAGAGGGCTCTCGCGCTTCAGCACCTCCGAGGACCGGCCATCGAGCCGGTCTTCGTCGTCGCAGGGCTGGTGCGACGCGGCACGGAATATTCGGAGGACTCCCGGCGTCCCTTACCCCAGAAGGACAACATCCACGCACACTGGGAGATGCTCATGTCACACGCCACGCTCCGTCGCCGCACCGCTGCAGCGACCGCCACCGCCGCCCTCGCCGCGGTCGCATTCGCCGGACCGGCCTCCGCGGCGATCAGCAGCGCCCCGTCGCCCTACCTGCCCGGCCAGGGCTCGGCATCGAACGCCAACGCGCAGGGCATCATCATGAGCGACGGGCGCATCTGCAATCCGCGCTGGGGCTGCTGACGCTGTCATGGCCACACCCTCGTCGCGCTAGCGTTCCGCCCATGACGACCAAGGCCGCCTTCACCGAGCAGGAATGGGATCTCGTCCGCGCCGCGCCCCCGGCCGCCGGGCTGCTCGTGATCACCGCGAGCAAGGGCGGGATGATGCGCGAGACCGTCGAGATGGCGAAGGTCTACGCGGAGGCCCGCCAGCAGCACGGCGAGAGTGAGTTCCTCGACGAGCTTGTCGCGAGCAAGCCGAAGGCAGAGCGCGCCAAGGTCAGTTCCCCGGAGGAGCTCAAGCAGCACACCCTCCAGCAGCTGCGTGAGGCGGTGGGACTCGTCAGCACGAAGGCGACACCGGCAGAGGTCGACGACTACCGGAAGTTCATCGTGACGCTGACCCAGCGTGTCGCCGCGCGTCACAGCGAGGACGGCGTCGACGTCAGCGACGCCGAGCAGCACGCCATCGAAGACGTGCGGGCCGCACTCGCCGGTCCAACTGCCTGAGCCTCCTACGGCTCATCGCCAACAAACGCCATTCGGGTTGATCGGCGTGCGCTGCGCGTTCAGCGGATACGATCGGCCCGGCCATGAAGATCGGAAGCCGAAGTGCGCGGGGCAGTCGGTCTTTCGAGGCCATCGTCGACGCCGCCGAAAAAGCGTTCCTCGCCCACGGGTACGACGGAGCCAGGATCGAGGACATCGCGAAGGCCGCGCACGTCAGCGTCGGCACGGTCTACGTCCATTTCACGAATAAGGACGGTGTCTACGCCGCCGTACTCCTGCGGGGCCAGGACATCATGCTGACCGAGTACCTCTACCCCGCCCTCGACATGGATCTGCCGCCCTGGGAGCGCATCGAGCGGTGGTGCCGCGCATACATCCGGTTCTTCGAGGAGCACGAGCCGCGGGCGCGGATGATGGCGCTGCAGGCCTACGGCGAGCACACGTCCGCCGCGCCGGCGGCCATGCACGAGGCGCTGCGCGACAACATCGCCGGCCACCACGACCGGTTCGTCGCGCTCTTCGTCGAGGCGTCTGAGGCCGGTCAGCTCAGCGGCGCCGACCCCGTCGCCGCCAGCCGCTTCGTGTGGAGCAGCGTGTATGGGATCTGCCTGACGAACCTTCGCCACACGTTCCTGCAGCTCGACTACGACGGACTGCGCGGCGTCCTGGATGCCGGCATGCTGTTGGTGGGTGCCGGCGACCCGACCTCGAAGCGGTTTCGTCGCGAACCGGCGTGACGGGTGCGCGACCGGTCCGGGCTCCGCGTCACCGTCGGCGCGAGCTGCGCCGATCTGCCGCGATGATCTGAACGAGGCGGTCCTGGACGCGGCGCATCGTCGCGATATCGCCGCGGGTGAGCAATGCGAAGTACAACGTCCTACCGCGGAGCGTGCGGCAGCGGCCCGCGAGGGCGCTGACGTCGTGGTCGGGGAGGGTGCCTGTCTTCATGCGGCACCGTCCTGCCGCGGGCGCGGTGGTCAGACGGTCGGTCAGGGTGCCTTGGCCGCCGGTTGGCAGTTCGCGGTCGAGGCCGGCGGCGGCCAGGCGACGCAGGATGATGACCAGTTGCCGGGCGGTCACACGACTGCGTGGGTCGAGGCCGGACCCGTCGATGAGCGTCACCATGCGCCCGGTGGCCCGTTGGGCGAGACCCGCGATCCGCGTGGCGCCGGCGGCCGTCGTTCCGGGAGGTGCCTGGGCGACGGCGATCCGCTTGGCCAGCATCTCGGCGATGAAATTGTCCGACGTGCGGAGCATGAGCCCCAGCATGGTTCGGACGTCAGGTGAGGCAGCGCTCGCGATCGGCTGCCCGGTGCCAGGAGTCAGCGCAGCCTGGGGACGTCCGGTGATCACGACGCCGCGTGCTTCCAGGGCGTCGTCGAACGCGGCTGCGGCGGCGCGGTCAGGGTCAGGCTGAACCGGCCCGTCGGCGGCTTGGCGGCCCCGATGGAACGTCAGCCCTCCCAGAGCACCGCCGACCTCAGGGTCGAAGGCGACGCCCAAGCGTCCACGCAGACCGTCGAACAGCGTGCCGTCACCGAGCACGGAACCTTCGATCCGGCGAATCCCCGCGCCGACGACGGCATCGGCCAGGGCGGTCGTCGACGTGAACGGCGGGGTCCCGAACAACGGATCACCGCCGCCTCGAACGATGAGGTTCCCGCGCAGAAGGCCGGCGGTATCGATCGTTGACGTCGTGGTCACGCTGGTCTGAAGACGGGTCGCCGCTCCGAGATCCTGGAGAGCCGCGGCCGCCGTCAGCAGCTTGGCCGTCGACGCCGGTGCTCGCGGAACGTTGGCGCGCACCGAGACGACCGATGTACCCCGGGCGTCAGTCACATGCAGCGACGCTTGTGGGCCGAGTGCGCGAGCGGAGCGCCGAAGATCCTGGGAGAGGCCCGCGGCCGATGCGGTGCCCGCGAACGTCAGACCGAACGCCATCATCAGCAGGATCGTGCAACCGCGCGGCACGCGACCACACTACCGATACTGAACACTGGGCCAGCCTCGAAGCCGGCCGGACGGCCTCACCGCCGGCGAAAGCCCCGATCCGGCGCCGGGTCCAGCGGGCTCCCCGGCAGCCCGGGCGGCGGCTCCTCGAGGTTGTAGTCCGACGGCGCGATGTCGTTGGGCGCGTCGGGGTGGAACAGCGCGGCGAGCAGTTGCGCCTGGCCGCGGCCGACGCCGAGCTCACCCATCCCGCCGTTGTACATCTGGATGCCCGCCGCCTCGCAGTGCGCGTACAGCCGGCTCAGCTCCTGCAGCCGGCCGACGCGGCACGGCTTGACGTTGACGGTTCCCACCTGGATGGCGTTGGCGCCGATCGACTCGACGGTCGTGATCGGCGCGTCGTAGGACACACGGTCGGCGAGCGGCGTGAGCATCTCGGTCACCGCCGGGATGTCGTGCGGGTCCTCGAAGAGGACCTCGGTGAAGGTCGCCAGCGTGCGTTCGTACATCGCCAGCAGCGCGGCCTCGTCCTCGATCTCCAAGCCGTAGTGGCCCTTGAAGTCGATCACCGCGACGCCCTCGACCGCCGCGATGGTGTCCATGATCTCCTGGGTCCACGACGGCGCGACGTCGAGCTTGAAGCCGACCGTCGGATGCAGCGCGCGGCGGTTGGCGACCTTGTCGGCGTCGGGCGGATCGCCGAGGCCGAACGAGTTGACGAACGTCAGCGGCTGCGGCGTGCGGCCGAGGGCCTCGGCCAGGCTCGTGTTCGCCTGGCGCAGCGCGAGATCCAGCGCGGCGGACTCGAACGTCCAGCGGCGCCAGTTGCGCTCCAGGTCGTACTCCGGCGGCTCGGGCCACATGTCGATCCTGTCGAGGTGGGCGAGGAAGTCCGCGAGCGTCGCCCACGCGCCGGTGACCGGGAAGTCGCTCGCGCGCAGGCCCTCCTGCGTCGGCGCCATGCCGACCTGCTCGCCGATGCCCTCCTCGCCGCGCCCATGCAGATGCAGCTGCGTCGTGGAGAAGTCCTCCATCGCGGTCGGGCCGTTCGGCAGCAACGTCTCGAACGACGATGACTCGATCGTGATCGGCAGGTCCTTGACGGCGGTCCACAGGTCGCTCATGGGGGCCACGGTAGACGGACCGAAAATTTCTCGGGAAGGAAATGGGAAGTCGCGGCGTCTTGCATCAAGGAACCCAACCTCTCTGAAGGGAGAGACCATGTCCAAGACCCACCGCTCGACCCTCCTCAACGCCCGTCACGCGCTGACGGCCGCCGCCCTGACGGCCGGTCTGCTCGCCGGGACGGCCGGTACCGCGAACGCCGCCGTCGTCTCGACGTTCGACCCCGCCGCGGGTCAGCTGACCGTGTTCGGCGACAACCTCGACAACACCATCACCGTCAGCCGCAACGCGGCCGGCCAGATCCTCGTCAACGGCGGCGCGGTCTCCGTGGTCGGCGGTACGCCCACGGTCGCGAACACCGCGAAGATCCAGGTCTTCGGCCAGGGCGGCAATGATGTTCTGTCGCTGAGCGAAGTCAACGGCGCATTGCCAGCCTCGAACCTCTTCGGCGCGAGCGGGAACGACACGCTCACGGGCGGTTCGGGCGGCGACCTGCTGTTCGGCCAGGCCGGCAACGACACGCTGCTCGCCAAGGGCGGCAACGACTTCCTGTTCGGCGGCACCGACAACGACACGCTGACCGGCGGCGACGCCGACGATCAGGTCTTCGGGGAGTCGGGCAACGACCGCAGCGTCTGGAACCCGGGCGACGACACCGACCTCAACGAGGGCGGCGCGGACACGGACACGACCGAGGTCAACGGCGGCAACGGCGCCGAGCAGTTCACCGCGACGGCGAACGGCACCCGCGTGCGCTTCGATCGCCTGAACCCTGCGCCGTTCGCCATCGACATCGGCACCTCGGAGAACCTCGTCCTCAACGCCAACGGCGGCGACGACAGCTTCTCGGCGACCGGCAACCTGGCGGCGCTCATCAAGATCACGGCCGACGGCGGGACGGGCAATGACACGCTGCTCGGCTCCAACGGGATCGACGTCCTGCTCGCAGGCGACGGCAACGACGTCGTCGACGGTCAGCAGGGCAACGACGTCGCGTTCCTCGGCGCGGGCGACGACGCCTTCCAGTGGGATCCGGGCGACGGCAGCGACACGGTCGAGGGCCAGGCGGGCGCCGACGAGCTGCGCTTCAACGGCTCGGCCGCGAACGAGATCATGGAGACCTCGGCCAACGGTGGGCGCGTGCGGTTCACCCGCAACATCGCCAACATCGTGATGGACCTCGACGACGTCGAGCGCATCGCGGCGAACGCCCTCGGCGGCACCGACACGGTCACGGTCAACGACGTCACCGGCACCGACCTCACCGAGGTCGTGCCCGCCCTGGCCGCGCCGGGCGGTGGCAGCGACGCCGCCGCCGACAACGTCGTGGTCAACGCGACGAACGGCGACGACATCGTCAGCGTCAGCGGCAGTGGGACCAGCGCGCTGGTCAACGGGCTGGCGGCGCGTGTCGCGATCAGCGGGGCCGCGGCGGCGGATGATCGCCTGACGGTCAACGCCCTGAGCGGCGACGACGTGGTCGACGCGACGGCGCTCGCGGCAAACGCGATCCGGCTGACCATCAGCGGTGGCGAGGGCAGCGACATCCTGCTCGGCGGGTCCGGCCCGGACACCCTGCTCGGGGACAACGGCGACGACGTCCTGCTCGGCGGCCCCGGCATCGACATCCTCGACGGCGGCGCGGGCGACAACGTCGTCCTCGAAGGCCCGTCGGCGACCAACACGGTGCGCAAGGCGAAGGTCGCCGGCGCGGCGTGGCTGAAGAAGAACGCCAGCACCGTCCGCGGCAGGACCGTCGTCAGGGTCGACGGTGAGAAGCGGACCCTGCCCCGCGCGAAGCTCGCGAAGCTGAAGCGCAACGTCGCGCGCTGAGTGCTCCGATCGCGGCGCGTCGGGACACGATCCCGGCGCGCCGCGGACGCGGCGGTTCAGCCCAGTGCAGGAAGCAGGGCGGCGGAGGCGCCGATCAGCACCGTCACGATGACCGCGCGGCGGTGCAGCGTCGCGCTGACGCGCCCGAACGCCCGCCGTCCCAGGGCATGGCCGGCGACGGCGGCGGGGAGGAGGGCCCCGGCCAGGGCGACGCCGGTCCACGCGGGATCAAGCGCCAGCGTCGCCACCACGGCGAAGACCCCGACGACCAGGAAGCTCAGGCCGATGGCGTCGCGCAGTTCGGCGCCGCGCAGACCGGCGGACACCAGGAACGCGCCGAGCAGCGGTCCGAAGACCCCGGTCACCGCCGCTGCGAGCCCCGCGACCCCGCCTCCGATGGCTGACGCGCCGCGGGAGAGGGGGCGCGGGCGGCCGATGACGGCCGCGGCACATGCCGCCAACGTGACGGCGAGCAGGACGGCGACGGTGTCGGCCGTCAGCACGCCGGCCAGCACCGCGCCCACCACTGCGGCCGGCAACGCGGCGACCCAGAGCGGGAGCAACGTGGCGACGGGGACGTCAGGACGGCGCCCCTCCGCGGCGAGCTGCAGCCCGTTCGTGGCCATCCCGAGCAGCACCGCGGCGACCACGGCCTCGGACCGGTCGAAGGTCAGGAGGAGCACCGGGACGAGCAATGGACCCGAGCCGAACCCGATCGCCGCGTGCAGCGCGCATGCGGCGACCGCGACGGCGGCGAGGGCGGCGTAGGTCTCGACGGGCACGCACGTAGTACGGGCCTCGCGTCGGGCGCGCGCTCGCGGCGGCGCGTCAGCCCGCGAGGTCGCGCCGGCGCAGCGACCACATCTGCGACGCGCGCTCGAGCTCGAGCGCCGCGGGCCACGGGACCGCGGGCGGACCGGCGATCGACCGCATCGACCGTGCCGTCTTGCGTGCGAGCTCCGGGTCGGCGGCGGGAACCTTCGCCAGCTCGAGCGCCTTGGCGTCGACCTCGTCGGCGGGCACCGCGGCCCACGCCAGGCCCAGCTCGACGGCCTGCGCGCCGGTGACCTTCGCCCCGAAGAGCTGCATGGCGTTCGCGGTCTCGCGCCCGACCAAGCGGGTCAGCAGCGCGGCGTGCCCGCCGCCGGGGTGCAGGCCGATGGGCAGGAAGCCCGACAGGAGCTTCGCGTCGTCGGCGACGACCCGCAGGTCCGTCGCGAGCGCGAGATTCAGGCCGGCGCCCACCGCGCCGCCGCGGATGGCCGCGATGGTCGGCGGAACGAGCTCACCGACGCGGGCGAACGCCTGGTAGATGCGGCCCATCGCCTCGTACAGCGCCGGCTCGGCCGGGTCCTCGCCCGCGGCGGCGAGCTGCGCGCGATCGCCGCCCGCGCAGAAGTACGGTCCCTCGCCGGTGACGATGACCGCACCGATCGCGCCGTCCGCGTCGATCTCCTCGCACGCGGCGACCATCGCGTCGGCCATCTCCGCGCTCAGCGCGTTACGCCGCTCGGGCGCGCGGAGCGTCATGACCGCGACCCCGTCGCGGCGGTCCAGGGTCAGCTCGGACGACACGGCTACCGGCTCGGTGCGTCCTGCACGGCGGTGACGTCAGCGTTGCGGACCCAGAGGGCCAGGGGCGACCCGCGCTCGGGCAGCTGGGACATGCCGCGCTCGTCGGACGTCACCTGCTGGATGACCTCCGCGCCGGGCAGCGCGATCGCGTACTCCTTGCCGTTGCGCAGTGTGATCGTGCAGTTGCCTTCGCTCATCACGGCCAGTGTCGCAGGCGTCGCGGTCAGGCGACGGGGAACTCGGTCGTCGTCGCCGCCTGCGCGTTCTCGGCGTCGGTGACCGTCAACGTGACGAGCTTCGTGCCCGCGCTCGAGAACACCACCCGGACCGTCTCCGTGCAATCCCACGACGTGCGGTCGACCCGGCCGTCGCTGTTGAAGTCCCACTGGCATTTCTTCAAGCGCGCGGGTCCGGTGCTGTCGCGGGCGGTGAGCTGCACCTCCTGGCCGGCGACCGGGCTCGGCGTCAGCACGCCGATGACCGGCCGCAGCTCGGCGAGCACGCTGACGGTGGTCTCGCGCGTGGTGACGGCACCGGCGTCGTCGTGGACCGAGACGACAACGCGGAGCGCTCCGGCGGCCGTCGGCGCCAGGGCGAAGCGCGGTCCCTCCCCGTCGATCACGCCGTCGCCGCCGACGTCCCAGCGGATCGCCGCGACCGTGCCGTCAGGATCGGAGGAGCGTGAGGCGTCGAGCCAGGCGGGTGCGCCGATCCGCATGGACACCGGGGCGCGCAGGTCCGCCGAGGGTGCGCGGTTGGTCACCTCGACTGCCACGGCGGCGGTCGCCTGACTGCCGTCGCGGCCGATCGCCCGCACCGTGACCACGCGCGCGCCGGGACGGTCGTAGGACGTCTTGACCCGGCCACTACCGCGGCCGAAGACGCCGTCGCCCTCGGTGTCCCACTCCAGGCGCGAGATCTTCACCGTCGACCCGCGCGTGTCGGCGGTGCAGTGGATGTGCTGGCCCGTCGGCAGCGACGGGCGGTCGCACGCCAGGGCGACGGCCGGGGCCGGCGCCGGGGTGCCGACGGACGGGCGTTTTGGCGGCTCGGGCGCCGGCTGCGCTGCGCTCAGCACGGTCACGCGCGAGCTGGCCGTCGCGTGCTTGCCCGACGCGTCGTAGACGCGCACGGAGACCGGGAAGCGTCCTGCGCGCCGGACGCGCAGCGACGCCGTGTCGCCCTTGGCGTCGTCGAACTTCCCGTCGCCGTCGAAGTCCCACCGGACCTTCTCGATGTCGCCCGACGAGTCGTTGGCCGACAGCTCCAGGCGCTGGCCGACCTTCAGCCGCGCCGAGGGGTAGAACGTGATGCGCGCCTTCAGCGGTGTCGCCTGGGCCGGGCGCTTGGGTGTCACGCGCTTCGGCGGCGCGGGGGAGAGCCTGCCGCCGGCGGCGAGCGCCACGAAGCCCTGCGCGTCGCTCGTGCGCCGCCACCGCCGGCGCACCGCGTTGCCGGCGTTGCCCTCGATCGTCGTCATGGTGCGGCCCGAGACCGTCTCGACGATGCCGATGTGGTTCGGCCACGTGACGAGGTAGCCGGGGCGGGGCTGCTTGCGCCACCGCTTCGTCGACTTCGCCCACTGCACCACCGTCGGGACATAGCCCAGGCCGCGCCCGCCCGGGCCGATCGGCACGCCCGCCCGCCGCGCGACCCACGAGGTGAAGTACGCGCACCACGGGGCGCCGCGGTAGGCGCCCTTCGTCGCGGTGAGGTAGCGGCTGATCGCCGGCGCGCGGTTCGAGCCATCTGGGACCTCACGGACGCCCTTCGCCAGTTCGGCGCGCGCGATCGACACCAGGCGCTGGGCGGTTGTCGCGGCACCCGCGGCCGAGGGCGCCGCGCCGCAGGCTACGAGCGTGAGCAGCAGGCAGGCGAGCAGGCGGCGCGGCATCGGTCAGCGCCTCCGGTACGCGGCGTGGAAGGCGGCGACCCGGCGGACGTACGCCTGCGTCTCGGCATAGGGCGGCACGCCACCGTGGCGCTTGACCGCGCCCGGGCCCGCGTTGTAGCCCGCGGCGATCAGCCGGGTGCTGCGACCCACGACCGCCCGCACGTGGGTGAGGTACAGCGTCCCGTAGGCGATGCTCGTCCGCGGGTCATACAGGCGGCCGACCGTTGCGCCCATGCCGCGGGCCGTCGCGGGCATCAACTGCATGAGCCCGCGCGCACCCACCGGGGACCGCGCCCGCGGATTGAACCCGGACTCCGCGCGGATGATCGCCGCGACGAACGCGGCGTCGAGCTTGCGGCGCTTGGCGTAGCTGAGGATGAGCGATCGGTACGGCACGCCGCGCAGCCCCGAAGAGGCGGGCGGGGGCGCGTTGCTCCCGGGGTCGGGCTCGGCCACGGGCGGTGGCGGCGCCGGGAGCTCGTCGCCGCTCTCCTCGACGTCGTCGAACCAGCTGCCTTCGTCCGCGCCGGCGTCGAGCCCCGTCTCATCGGCGTACGTCTCGTCCTCCGGGCTCGGGCGCCACTCGTCCCACCAGGCCTCCTGGTCGTGTCCGGGATGGGCAGGGGCGGCCGCCGGGAGCCCGAGGGCTGCCGCGGAGAGCACGATGCACAGGAACACCAGACGACGAAGCACCTGCGCAGAGAGTGCGGCCGTGGCGCGTCCCGCTCAATGCCGGCGGACGCGTGTCGGACGGGAGCTCCCCGGTTCGGCGTGGCGGCGGCTCCCGTTCGTCCAGACGCCGGTACGGTTGGCGCCGATGGGTGTTCTCGGGCTTGCTCTGCTCCCGGCCCGCGCCGGGATCTCCGCCGCGCAGGTCGTCATCCGCGCCGCGGACCTCTCGGCGCCCGGCGGCCCGTGGCGGCGCCCCGGCGGCTACGGCGAACGGCTGGCCGCGGTCATCGCCGAGGACGGGCCGCTCGCGCAGCTCGGGCGCCTGTCGGCCGAGGACGGGCCGCTCGCGCGGATCGAGCAGCTCGCGCTCCTGACGAGCGACGACCGGCCGCTCGGCCGCGCCCTCGCCCCAGGCGGGCCGCTGGACCGGCTGCTGCGCGACGACGGCGTCGTCGACCGCCTGCTCGCCGACGACGGTCCGCTCGACCGGCTGCTCGCCCCCGGCGGCGCCTTGGACCGCGTCACCGAGCAGGACGGCACGCTCGACCGGATCCTCGAGCAGGACGGCGTGCTCGACCAGCTCTTCGCCCCGGGCGGTCCCGTCGATCAGCTGCTGGCCGACGAGAGCCTCGTCATGCGCCTCGGCGAGCTGCCCGACACGCTGAACCGGCTGGCCGCCCTCGACGAGACGCTGGCCAAGCTCGGCGAGCTCGAGCAGACGCTGCGCACGATCAGCGACCTGGGTGACGCGCTGGACCGGCTCGCGGCGGTCGCCGACGCGCTCGAACGGCTCGCCGACGCGACGCGCGACCTCCCCGCGCTCCCCGCGCACGTGAACTCCGTCGAGTCGCAGGTCGGGGCGATCGGGGAGCAGCTCGGGCGCCTCGAGCCGACGCTCGGCGAGCTCGGGACGAGCGTCGGGAGCCTGCGGGAATCCGCCCAGCAGCTCAGCGTCGCGGTGGTGCCGCTGGGCAAGGTCGCCGAGCGCATTCCGGGGCGTCGCCGCAAGCCCTGACACACGCGCGCAGGAGTGGTACGTTGCGTCTCGCTTCGTCCACCAGCGTCGGGAGGCGACCATGCTGTGCGCCCACACCGTCCGCCGGCTCAAGCCGGGCACGTTCGACGACTTCGCGGAGGCCTTCCGCCCACCCGGAGATGACCCTCCGGCCGGCTGGGTGCGCTTCGACATGCTGCGCGGGCTGGAGGACCCGGACGTCGTGATCAGCTTCGGCTTCTTCGACGGGACGGTCGACGAGCTGGAGGCCAGCCAGGTCGAGCACGGCTACGCCGAGCGCCGGCGCGCGGCCGAGGACGCGTACGTCGAGGAGGTCGTCCTCAACGGGATCTATGAGGTGGCCATGGAGCGGGTCTCGGCCTAGCCGGGAGCTGGCACGGGGAAATGCCGCACCAGGTGTGCGTCGTCCTGCGGACGACGCGCGCTCCGGCCTGGCGTACGTTCGATGGATGCTCCGGCGCCACCTCGTGTTCGTCGTCATGGCTGTGGTCCTTGCGGTGCACGCACCGCCGGCCTCCGCCGGCACGATCGTCTGGAGCAAGGGCGGCAGCATCTGGGCGATGAACGACGACGGCACCATGCCGCGCGTCCTCATTCCCGTCAGCGCCGCCGCCGGCATGTCGACGTTGCAGAACCCGGGTGTGGGCCCGGCGGGCACCACGGTCACCTTCGAAGGCAGCACGAAGGCCAATCAGGTGTCGCGGCTCGGACTGTGCGGGACGTTCCCGTACCAGTACTCGTGCACCACGTTCCACTTCGGGTTCAACGCCACCGGCGTCTACCGCTGGACCGGCGGAGGTGCCGTCGAGCGGCTGACCGGCGCACCCGCGTACTGCTTCGACTGCACCGCCTCGTCGGTTGCTCCGGAGCCGCGCGGGGACGGGGCGATCGTCAGCGCCTTCCACCAGTGCCAGGGCTTCCTGGACACCGGCACCTACACGTGCGTGGGCGCGGTCAAGAGCACGTCGGGTCAGGCCTACCCCGCGTGCACGGACCTGCCCGACGAACCGAGCCCGAACCCCGTCTCGCCCGCGCAGCTCGTCTACGCGGGCTGCACCTCGGGCGGCAACGACGCGTTGGTCGTCACCGGCCCCGACCGCGCCGGCGAGCACGTCGTGGGCTGCGACGACGCGGAGCAGACCGATCCCTCCTGGTCGGCGGCGGGAGACCAGATCGTGGCCGCCGAGGGTGGCACCGACCCGGGGCTGTGGGTCTACGGGGCGGCGAACACCGCCTGCTTTGCCGGCGCGCTGCGTCACGCCGTGGTTGCGCCGTCGGGCGTCACGTTCGCAAGCCCGCGGTTCGCCGGCAGCCGCATCATCTTCGAGTCGCAGGGTGAGCTCTGGAGCGTGCCGGCGACCTGCGACACCTGCGCGTTCCCGGGAGCCGCCACGCAGCTGACAACCGGTGGGGACAACCGCGATCCCGCGTGGACCGCTGGATCGCTCCCGCCGGGCATCGCCGTCCCGGTGCCGCCTGGCGGTGGCGCCACGGGTACGGACCCCGCGGCAGGGTCTGGCGCCGGCGGCGGTGTCACGGGCGTCGTCGACGTCACCAAGCCCGTGCTGGGGCTGACGGCCAGCTCACGGCAGCGCATCCTCCGGCAGCGGCGCAGCGTCCTCCTGAAGGTGCGGTCATCGGAGGCCGCGGCGCTGACGGTGACCGGCACGATCGTCGTGCCGGGGAAGGACCCGAAGCTGAGCACGGTTCGGCGGTCCCTGACGGCCGGGAAGACCGTGACGATCCGCATCACGCTCTCAGCATCGGCGCTCCGTGCCGTGCGCCGGGCCTGGTCCCGTCGTCGCAGCGCGGTCGCCGTTCTCAAGCTCACGCTGCGCGACCGGGCGCAGAACACGACGCGCAAGACGTCGCGCATCGCCCTGCGCCGGTGAGGTGGGGCTGCGTCAGCCGCCGCGTGCCGTGCGGCGAGAGGCCTGGAGCGCGCGCCGCGTCTTGACCCGGCCCGGCATGTCGGGGGCACCGACGCGCGTGGCCTGGCGCGGCTCGGCGTGGACCCACCCGTCCCCGCCGCGCCTCGCGCGGGCGAGCTCGCGCTTCTGGCGGTCCAGCGCGGCCTGCACGTCGAGGTAGCGCGCGGCTTCCTCGGGGGTCGCGTACTCCTGCGTGGCGTGGACGAGCCCGAGGTGCAGGTCCGCGCGGTCGGTCGCTTCGGCGACCCAGCCCGCGGTGCGCAGGCGCAGGAGGTCCGAGAGCGCGACGAGGTGCGCATAGCCACGCCACATGACGAGGTTCTCTTCGGCGAAAGTCGGCATCGTGCAGGCACCGTAGC
>JAEMQS010000188.1 GCA_016463765.1 Solirubrobacteraceae bacterium
CCAGCTGAGGTAGCTGCAGGTGCGGCGCTCGCCGCAGAGCGCGGCGTTCGCGTGCTCTTGTTCGGCCCCGCTGGGGAGATGGGCCCGATGCCGGACGGCGTCGAGGTCGTCGACGCGCCGGTGTCGATCGCCAAGGCGCCCGACCCCGCCGCCGCCGCGCGCTCCACGCGTGACGCATCCATCGTCCGGGCGGCGACCGCCGTCGCCGACGGCCAGGCCGACGCGTTCGTCGCGGGCGGCTCCACCGGGACCGCCCTTGCGGCCGGGCTCTTCAACATCAAGCGCGCCCGGGGCATCCATCGCCCGGCGCTGGCGCTCCCGCTGCCGATCCCGGGCATGCCCGTGACGCTCCTGGATGTGGGCGCGAACGTCGAGGTCCGTGCCGAGCACCTCGTGCAGTTCGCCTACATGGGGTCCGCGCTGCACCAGGTCGTCTACGAGATTCCCCGTCCCCGCGTGGCGCTGCTGTCCAACGGCGAGGAGCCCTCGCGCGGGACGACCGAGGTCGTCGAGGCCCACGCGCGGCTGCTCGAGGCCTCGGGCCTGGACTTCGTCGGCAACATCGAGGGCCACGCCCTGGTCGAGGGGGCCGCCGACGTCGTCGTCGCCGACGGCTTCAGCGGGAACGTCGCGCTGAAGGTGCTCGAGGGCACGTCGCAGCGCACGCTCGTCGAGGTCCAGCAGATCGCCCGCCGGTCGGTGCGCGCACGCGTCGGCAACTTCCTGCTCAAGCCGTCGCTCTACGACTTCCACGCCGAGATCGATCCTGAACAGCAGGGCGGGGCCTACCTGCTCGGCCTGCGCCGGCTGGGCGTCATGCCGCACGGGCGGTTCACCCGCGAGGGCGTCGCCCGGGCCATCCTGCTCGCCGCCCAGGCCACCGAGGGCGATGTCGTGGGGCGGACCCGCGAGGCGCTCGAGGCCGCGGGCGCGCTGCGTAGCGCGCCGGTCGCCGCCCCCGCACCGCCCGCCGCCGACGCGGCGGCTAGCGTTCCCGGTTCGTCATGACCCGGGACGAGATCTTCGATCTCATTCGGGGGCACCTGGCCGACGAGCTCGAGCTCGACCCGGCCCGGATCGCGCTCGAGACACGCTTCAAGGAGGACCTGGAGGCCGACTCGCTCGACCTCTACCAGCTCGTGCTCGAGCTGGAGGACTCCTACGGCGTGAAGATCCCGGATCAGGACGCCGTCAAGATCCTGACCGTCGGGCAGGCCGTGGACTACGTCTACGAGCACGCGTCCGACGCCGAACTGCCCGCCGAGTCCTGAACCAGCTCTCCGCACTTCTCGAAGCCCTGCCGGAGGACCTGCATCGGCAGGTCTTCACCCATGAGTCCTGGGCGGAACGCCGCTCGGATTCCTACACGCGGCTGGCGTTTCTCGGCGACTCCGTCCTCGGTCTCGCCGTGACGTCGCACCTGTACCCGCGCCTGGAGGCCGAGCGCTTCGGCGCGGGGCGCCTGACGAAGATCCGGGCGCAGTCGGTGTCCGGGCCGGCGTGTCGCGGGGTCGCAGAGCGGCTCGGCGTGCCCGCCAAGCTGCGCGCGGCGGCGCCGGAGGGCGACGCGCAGGCGCAGCTCGTGGAGACCGAGCGCGTGCTGGCCAGCGTCACCGAGGCGATCATCGGCGCGTGCTACCTGCACGTCGGCTACGAGCGGACCGCCGAGGCCGTCGTCGAGGCGTTCCAGCCGGAGATCGCCGAGGCCCTCGAACACCCCGTCGATTTCAAGTCCGCGCTGCAGGAGCGGCTGGCCCGTCGGGGCGAGGTGGTGGAGTATGCGGTCGTGGCCGAGCTCGGACCCCCGCACGAACGGATCTTCGAGGTCGTCGCCTCCGTCGACGGCGCACCCGTCGGCCGGGGCGAGGGCCGGAGCAAGAAGGCGGCCGAGCAGGAAGCCGCGCGCGTGGCGCTGGACGCGCTGCACCCCGTGGAGGACCCCGAAGGAGCCCCGAGCTGATGCATCTGAAGTCGCTGTCGCTGAAGGGGTTCAAGTCGTTCCCCGATCGCACGAAGCTCGAGTTCTCGCCGGGGGTCGCGGTCATCGTCGGCCCGAACGGCTCCGGCAAGTCCAACGTCACGGACGCGGTGCTCTGGGCGATGGGCGAGCAGTCGCCGCTGGCCGTGCGCGGCCAGTCGATGCAGGACGTCATCTTCGGCGGCGGCCACGGCGTGCAGGCCAAGGGCAGCGCCGAGGTCGAGCTGGTGCTCGACAACTCCGCGGGCGAGATCGACGTGCCGATGAGCGAGATCTCGATCCAGCGCCGCCTGGACCGCTCCGGCGACGGCGAGTACCGCCTCAACGGCGCGAAGTGCCGCCTGGTCGACGTCCTCGAGGTCCTCTCGGACACCGGCCTGGGCAAGGAGATGCACTCCGTGGTCTCCCAGGGCCGCGTCGAGGCGATCGTCACGAGCAAGCCCAAGGACCGGCGCCTGCTCATCGAGGAGGCCGCGGGCCTGGGCAAGCACCGCAAGCGCCGTCGCCGCGCGCAGCTCAAGCTCGAGCGCACACAGCAGAACCTGGACCGCGCCCTGGACGTCGAGCGCGAGGCGCGCACGCGGCTGCGCCCGCTCAAGCGCCAGGCCGAAGCCGCCGAGCTGCATGAGCGCCTGCAGCGCCAGAGCGACGAGGCCCGCTTCGAGCTCGCCGCCGACGCGCTGCGCGGCGCGCAGACCCAGCTGGCCGAGGCCGAGCGCGAGCGGACCGCCGCCCGCACGGCCCGCGACGAGGCCCAGGCCCAGCTCGGCGCCGTCGCGGCCGAGCGCGAGCAGGTCGAGCAGCAGCTGGCCGCCCAGACCGAGCGCCGCGAGTCGCTGGCCCGCCGGGTCTTCGCGGCGCGCACCTCGGCCGAGCGCATCGAGCTGCGGCTCGACCGCGTCAAGCAGACGGGCGCCGAGCTGTCCGAGCGCATCGACCGCCGCCGGCGCCAGCTGGCCGCGCTGCGCGAGGAGGCCGAGGCCGACGCGCCCGACGACGCCGGGATGGAGCGCATCGAGGCGCTGGAGACCGAGATCGCCCGTCTGGACGCCGACCGCCAGGCCGAGCTCGAGCGCGAGGTCTCCGAGCTGGAGGCCCAGCGCGCCGCCGCGCAGGAGCGCGTCGAGGAGCTCACGGCCACCGTCGCGTTGCGCGCGAAGGCGCTCGCCGACGCCGACGCGGCCGCCGGGACCGCCCGCGCCGGCAGGCGTGAGGCCGAGAAGGCCGTGGAGGCCGCGCGCCGCGACGCCGCGCGGATCGGCGCCGAGCTCGCCGCCTGCAACCAGTTCCTGCGCACCCACGCCGGTGCGGCGCTGGGCCGCGAGAAGGGCGTGCGCTCGCTCGCCGACGCCCTGGAGGTCAAGAGCGGCTACGAGCGGGCGCTGTCCGCCGCGCTCGACGGCCGCCTGCGCGCCGCCGTCGCGGAGGATCGCCCGTCCGCGGGCTCCCTGCTCGACCGCGCCGGCACCGACGGCGGCCTGGCGTTCGTCGCCGGCCACGCGTCGGCCGCCGGCGACGCCGCCGCGCCCACCGCCGACGCCGTGCGCCTCGCCGAGCTGGTCGGCGGCGACGAACCGGGTGTCTCGCTCGCCCGCGCCCTGCTCGCCAGCGCGTGGGTCGTCGACGATCTCGACGCCGTGGCCGACGACTTCACCGGCATCGCCGTGACCCGCAC
>JAEMQS010000189.1 GCA_016463765.1 Solirubrobacteraceae bacterium
GCGGGCGTGTTGGCCTGTGGTGAAGCCAGCATGAAGCCCGCGAGAAGGACCGCCAGCACCAGCCTGATCGGCAGGAAGGCGGTGCTACCGTTCGCGGACCGCGGGCGGCCCCTCGCCCAGTGACCTTCGGAGTTCTTGTGTCTCGCGCTCTGCACCTGCTGTCGCTCCTGCTCGTCGTGTTCGTGTCCGCGACGCTGCTCAGTGCCTGCGGCGGCGGGGATGACAGCAGCGGCGAGGACGTCAACGCCGTGCTGCAGGAGACGTTCGATGGTACGGGCAAGGCCGTCGAATCCGGCAAGCTTGATCTCAGCCTGAAACTCGACCTCGAAGGGGCGGGCGAGAGCCTTGAGGATCCGATCGCGATCGCGCTGAGCGGCCCGTTCGAGAACCAGGGCTCCGGCGAGGTCCCGCGCTTCGACTTCAGCCTGAACCTCGACGGCGGCGGCCAGCAGTTCCAGGCCGGCGCGATCTCGACCGGCTCGGCGGCGTTCCTGCGCTTCTCCGACCAGGCCTACGCGGTCGGCGACGACGTCTACAAGCAGTTCGCCGACGGCTACGTGAAGGCGTCGAAGGAGGAGGGCAAGGAGCGCGAGGGCGGCCCGTCGCTGCAGGCCCTGGGCGTCGACCCCCGGCGCTGGCTGCAGAACCCGACCGAGGTCGGCACCGAGGAGGTCGGCGGCGCGGAGACCATCCACCTGACCGCCGACGTCGACGTGCCGCGCCTGCTCGAGGACGTCAACCGGCTCATCAAGAGCGCCGGGAACCTCGGCGCCGGCGAGCGCGTGCCCGACGAGCTGACGGCGGCCGAGCGCGCCCGGGCGGCCGAGGCCCTGAAGACCGTGAAGGTCGACATGTGGACCGGCAAGGACGACAAGACGCTGCGGCGCCTGGTCCTGGCGCTGGAGATCGCCGTGCCCGAGAACGAGCAGAAGGCCGCGGGCCTCGCGGGCGGCAAGGTCGATCTCGAGTACGCCATCTCGGACCTCAACAAGCCGCAGAAGATCGAGGAGCCGAGCAACACCCGGCCGATCGCCGAGCTCAACAGCGCGCTCCAGGCCCTGGGTCTCGACCTCGGCCAGGGCGGCGGCTCGGGCTCCGGTTCGTCGGAGGGCGGGACGTCCACGACGCCCCAGGAGGGGACGTCGACGACCACGTCGCCGAGCCAGGCCTACCTCGACTGTCTCGAGGACGCCGGCGAGGACTCGGCGAAGGTCAGCGAGTGCTCGAAGCTGCTCACGCAGCCGTAGTTTCGGCTCCGTGCCCTAACCTTCCCGCGCTATGAGTGAGATCGCCGCCTTCGGCGTCCTGGCGGTGGTCCTGGTGGCCCTGCTGCTGGTCGACCTGAAGTTCTTCGCCCGCGGGCGTGAGCCGTCGTTCCGCGAAGGCGTCGTCTGGTCGATCGGCTGGCTGATCCTCAGCCTCATCGCCGGCGTCGTCGTGTACGTCGTGGGCAGCTCCGAGCAGGCGGTCAACTACGTCACCGTCTACTTCATCGAGCGCTCGCTGTCGCTCGACAACCTCTTCGTCTTCCTGCTGCTGTTCGCCTACTTCGGCGTGCCGCAGCCCTATCGCGCGCGACTGCTCTTCTGGGGCATCATCGCGGCGCTGGTCCTGCGCGGCCTGGCCATCCTGGGCGGCGTCGCGCTCATCGAGCAGTTCGGCGACGTCCTGTACGTCCTCGGCGCGCTGCTCATCCTGCTCGCCTACCGGATCCTCCGCGGCGTCGACGAGTCGGTCGACCCGGACAAGAACCTCATGGTCCGGGCGGTCCGCAAGCTGTTCCCGGTCACCGACGACTTCCGCGAGCAGCACTGGTTCGTGCGTGAGGAGGGCCGGCGGTGGGCGACCCCGCTGTTCGTCTGCCTGGCCGCGATCGTCGCCGCGGACATCGCGTTCGCCATCGACTCGATCCCCGCCGCGTTCGCGATCACCCGCGACGAGCTCATGATCTGGATGGGCAACGTCTTCGCGCTGCTCGGCCTGCGGGCGCTGTTCGTCCTCGTCGAGGGCCTGATCCGGCGCTTCCGCTACCTCGACCAGACGATCGCCATCGTGCTCGGGCTCGTCGGCGTCAAGCTCATCCTCGAGCACGCGGGCGTGGTGAAGATCGGGCCGGTCCAGAGCCTCCTGATCGTCCTCGGCGCGTTCGCCGTCGGCATGATCGCCTCGGTGATCGCCGACAAGCGCGATGGCGGCAAGCCGTCGCACCCGCACCCGCCGGCGCCGGAACCCGACCACAGCCTCTGACTCAGGCGGAGCGCCTGGCCGGCTGGTGCGTCTCGAGCCAGGCCAGGAACTGGTCGGCGGGCATCGGGGCGGCGATGAGGTAGCCCTGCATCCTGGTGCAGCCGATGCCCTGCAGGATCTCGCGCTGACGTTCGGTCTCGACCCCTTCGGCGATCGTGCCGAGGTGCAGCGCCCGCGCCAGCCCGACGGTCGCGGTGACGATGGCGTGGTCGATGGCGTGATCGGCCAGCCCGGCGATGAACGACCGGTCGATCTTCAGCCGCGTGACGGGGAGGCGCTGGACCCAGCTCAGGCTGCTGTACCCGGTCCCGAAGTCGTCGAGCATCGCGGTGACCCCGAGCTCGCGCAGCTCCGCAAGGCGGGCGATAGCGGTGGGGAGGTCGTCGAGCACGATGCTCTCGGTGACCTCGATCCGCAGCCGCGAGGCGGGCAGCCCCGCTTCGCCGAGGGCCGCGCGCACGTCGTCGACGAAGCCGCTGTCCTGCAGCTGCATCGGCGAGACGTTGACCGACACGCCGATCGGGCTCCCGCCCGCGCTGGGCCAGGTGACCGCTTGCCTGCACGCCTCGCGCAGCACCCACCGGCCGAGGCGCAGGATGAGGCCGGTCTCCTCTGCGATGGGGACGAAGACGTTGGGCGGGACCGGTTCACCGCCGGCCGGCGTCCAGCGAGCGAGGGCCTCGGCGTCCATGACCTGCTCGGTCGCGAGGTCGACGATCGGCTGGAACGCGAGATGCAGCGCCTCGTCGTCGATCGCCGCGCGCAGCTGGCGCTCGAGGTTGCGCCGCTCGAGCGCCTCGGCTTCGAGGGTGGCGTCGAACAGCACACGCCGCGAGCCCTGCTGCGTGGCCGCGCGGGCGGTGGCGGCGTCGGCCCGGGCGAGGACGGCGTCGGGCCCGGCGCCGCGCGCGCCGTACGCGACGCCGATGCTGGCGTCGAGCGCGAGCTCCCGGCCGTCGAGTTCGACCGGCGACGCCAGCTCAGCGAGGATGCGGTCGGAGAGCGCCTCGGCCCGTTCGGCGCCGGGGCCGTCGAGCATGACGACGAAGCGGGCGGGGCTCAGGCGGGCGAGTGTCGCATCCGGGCCGGTGATGGAGCGGAGGCGGTCGGCGATGATCGCGAGCAGGTCGTCGAGGGCCTCGCGCCCCACGCCCGCGAGCACCTGGCGCAGCCCGCGCAGCTGCACGACGAGGATGGCGACGTTGCGCCGCTCCTCGCGCGCGAGGGCGTCCGTGAGCGCCTCCATGAGCCGGTGGCGGTTCGGCAGGCCCGTGATGTCGTCGTGCAGCGCGAGGTAGGCGAGCCGGGCCCGGCCACGCTCGCGCTCAGAGACGACCGCGCCGCTCGCGAGCGCCAGTGCGCCGCCGGAGAGCAGGAAGCTCTGGATGTCGACGAGCTCGAC
>JAEMQS010000078.1 GCA_016463765.1 Solirubrobacteraceae bacterium
AGGGGTCGCCGCGGTGGTGGTAGCCGTTGCGCTCCCAGAAGCCCCACTCGTCCTCGGCGAGCAGGCGCAGCTGGGCGACCCACTTCGCGCTCTTCCAGAAGTAGAGGTGCGGGACGAGCAGACGTGCGGGGCCGCCGTGCTCGCGCGGCAGCGGCTGGTCCTCGTGGGTGTCGGCGATCCACGCCTTGCCGCCGGTGACGTCAGCCAGCGGCAGGTTCGTCGTGTACCCGCCGACGCTGGTGACCAGGACGTACTGCGCCTCGGGCTTGGGCTGGGCGAGGGCGAGGAGCTCGTCGACGGACACGCCGCTGAAGTTCGTCCCGAGCTTGCTCCACTTCGTGACGCAGTGGATGTCTCCCTCGAAGGTCGACCGGGGCAGCGCCCGGAAGGCGTTCCAGTCCCACTCCATGGGGTGGTCGACGAGCCCGTCGACCCGGAGGTTCCAGGCGGCGGTCTCGACCTTCGGTGTGGGGCCGACGGTGAGGACCGGGAAGCCCGATTCGTAGTACTGCCCGGGTGGCAGCCGACCCTCCATGCCCTCGGGCGGCTTGCGCTTGCCGAAGAATCCGCGGGAGACGAAGCTCATGACGGGATCGTAGGCGCGTCGTCAACGGAGATCGAGAACGTGGCGACGAACGTGCCGCCCGGCGGGACGGTCGGGAGGGCCTCACCGGTGACGAGCGCGTTCGTCGGGGCGGTCATCGGTTCGATGGCCAGGAGGCCCTGACCGGGCGGGTGGTAGAGCTGGGCGACCGGGTAGCCGTGGTCGAAGGTGACGGTGATGCGGCGCGCGCTCGTGACGAGCGTGAAGGCCGGCGGGTGGGGCAGGCCGGTGTAGAGGTCGTCGAGCTCGCGGCCGGCGAGCGCGACGGTCTCCGCCGGTTGCTGCATGGTCGCGCCGGTGGGCAGGCCGCGGTCGTCGGGCGCGACGTGCGTGCGCGCGGGGACCTCGAGCCGGTCGTCCTCGGTGACCGCGAGGTACGGGTGGTAGCCGAAGCTCACCGGCACCTCGACGTCGCCGGTCGCACGGACCATCGTGGCGATCGACAGCGCGGTGGGCGTGAGGTGCACGTGCTGCTCGAGCGCGTGGGGGAAGGGGAAGCCGGCGAGATCGCTGAGGTCGGTGCGGGCGCGGAGCCGGTCGTCCGTGTGCTCGGTGACCTCCCAGTGCGGCCAGGCGTGCAGCAGCCCGTGGATGGGCAGGCCGTTGGGGTCGCGCCGGGTCCGCGGCGCGGCGGTGAGGTCGACCCCGCGGTAGGTGTCCCCGCTCAGCCGGTTGGCCCAGGGATACAGCAGCGGGACGCCGAACGTGGAGCCGCGCTCGACGTACGCCTCGACGCCGCCACGCTGCCCGAGCAGTTCCTCCCCGCGGTGCGTCAGCGAGGAGCCCACCATCCCCGCACCGGGGATGAACGCCGCACGCAGGTCGCCGGCGGTGAGGGTGAGGGGGGTGACGCCGGTGATGGCGCCACCCTACCCCCGCCCCACGACGCCGAACGGCAGATCGACGTCGCTGGAGCAACGTGGATCTGCCGCTCAGCGCGGGTGCTACGCGACCGTCACGGTCCTCGTCTTGAGGGTCGTGATGTTGCCGGCCTTGTCGAACGTCTTGACCCGCACCTTGTACGAGCCCTTCGGCAGCTTCGCCTTCTTGATCGACAGCTGCCACTCCGTCGTCTTCTTGGCGTAGATGCCGAACGGCGTCGTGCAGGACGCGGCCGAACGGAGCTTGCCGCTCGTGCCGACGTAGCGGCACAGGCCCTTGCCGGCCGGGCGCCACATCTCGACGACGGTGCGCTTCACGCCACCGGCGTTGTTGCCCTTGCCCTCGGCACAGCCCTCATCGGCTGCGAGGCCCCGCACCAGGATCGACGTACGGCTGAGGGTGATCCCGGTGATGCTCGTCTTGGGCTTGAACGTGTCGCGAGCACACGTCGCCGGGGTCGGCGCGGGCGCCGCGGCGTTGGTGATGACGACCGGCGGCGGGACGACGAGCGTCGGCACCGGGGACGGCTCCGCCGGGGCCGGCGGCGTCTCGGGCTCAGGCTCCGGCTCGGGGTCCGTGGGGACGACCGGCTTCGGCGCCTCCTGGAACATGACGTCGGAGAGCTGAATCGCACCCTTCGCGGTCTTCTCGCCGAACCCGAACTCCACCGACGCGATCTTCGTCATGTCGATGCCGTTGAACGCGGTGAGCGGGATCCGCACGCCGTTCAGCTGGTTGTGCGGGATCCGGGTGTTGACCGACGCGGCGGTCGCGTAGCCCCACTTCGCCGCGTTCGTCGTCGCCCGGTTGCCCGCGGCGTCGACGAGGGTCACGTCGAAGTCCTGCTTCGTCGCACCGGGCGTGAAGCCGTCCGGCGTCGGGTTGAGGTTCACCGCGGGGATGGCCGGCGTACCGGTGGGGTTCTCCGCACTCGGCGGGACCGCCGGGACGGCGGGCGAGACCAGTGCGTCCTCGCGGATGAACGCCACGCGCAGGTCGAGCACGCCGAACGGCGAGACGTCCTTCGTCGCCGTCTCCGTGCCGGGCTCACCCAGCGCGGCCGAGATGGACGACGGCGCGTCCCAGGCGACCGTGAACTGCGTGCCGGTCGCGCGGTTGCGGTTGTCCGCCGGGCACGTCGGGTAGTTGCTGATGAGCGACGGCAGGCCACGGCCGTTCGCGGCCGCCGGACGGCAGACGTTGAACAGCTTCAGGCCGGTCGCCGTCAGCGGGCCGCCCTGCGCGGTCTTCGTCAGGGCGTCGGGATCCACCGCCGGGAGCGGATCCGGCAGCGGGTCCACGCTCGGGGTCGGACGCAGGACGTCGAGACGCTGCGCCGCCGGGCCGATGTACGAGTTCTTCACCAGCTGGTCGACGGGCACCCCGCTCTCCTGCGGGGCCGCGGACTTCGGGAACGTGACCTCACCGGTCATGAGCGGCTCGAACGCCTTCTCGTTGCCGACGTAGCGGCGCAGGAAGGAGTTCATGAGGCCCTGGCCGACACGCTGCTGATCGGCGGGCGTCAGGCGGTTCGTGGTCGCCGTCTGCTGACGGCTGCACGACGGGTCCGTGGCGTTCGAGTTGTCGTCGCCGGTCCACGTGGTGTTGAAGAAGTTGTGGTTCGCTCCCTCGACGTAGAACTGGACCTTGGCGAACGTGTCGCCGCCCGCGGCGTACTTCGAGTTCTCGAACAGGCGCGAGCCCTGGAGCGTGGAGACGTCGCCGTCACACGCCGGCAGGAGCATGCCGTAGTTCGTTCCCCACGGGGTCTTGTTCGCCGTGTAGTTGGTCGGCGCGAGCGCGAGCACGCCGGCGATCGGGTAGCGCTGTGCGCTCGGCAGGCCACGGTTGTAGGCGATGTAGTCGGTGACCGCGTCACCGCCGCGCGAGTGGCCCATGAAGCCGAGGCCCTCGGAGAAGTTCGCCTTGCCGACGAGCTTCAGGCCGATGGTGCGCGAGTCGTCGCCCGGGACGATCGGCCCGTAGCCGTACTTCCAGCGGAAGAGCAGGTTCAGGTGGCCCTGGATGATCTGCGACCGGGCGTTGGCGCCCGCGTCGGAGTAGTTGTTGTCGAAGTTCGAGACGTTGGCCTGGATGCTCTGGACGAGGTACCCGTGGCTGGCCAGGTTCTCGGCCAGGTAGTCGTAGCCGCCGTAGGACTTGATGTCCGTGCGGGTCGGGGTGCCGTCCGGCGCGGTGGTGTCGTCGCAGACGAACTGGCCGGTGGCCGGGGTGCTGGAGTAGCAGACGCCGTGGCGGCCGTGGAGGATCTGGATGATCTTCGAGGAGCTGGGCTTGACCGGGTAGTGGACCGATCCGCGGAGGGGAATCGACGTGGTGCCGCCCGGGTTCTCCGGCAGGTTGAGCAGGAGCGTGCCCGACTCGTAGTCGACCTTCTTGACGGCGTACGGGCCGTCCTTCAGGGGGTCGGGAATCCCGGCGTCGTCAGCGAGCGCGGCCGGTGAGGCGGCGGCGCCGACGGCGACGATCGTGGAGAGGGCAAGGGCGAGTCGGGTGCGGCGACGCAGGCTTCGTGCATGCGGCGGCGCACCCTCATGGAATGGGGTGGAACGCAACGTCGGACCTTTCCGCGGGGCGGCAGACGCGCCACCCCGGCATTGACGGCAGCGGCCCACGCTAAGCGCGATCGGCCGCGTTCTAGACAGACCGTCAGTCCAACGTCTGACATCGGCGACTCGACCGTCTGGCGGTCACCGATTCCGGGATTCCGGAGAGCGGAAGGGTCAGGCGGCGCGCAGCACGCGTGGTGCGCCGGGTGCCGGCGGGCTGGCCGCGGGCATGCCGTCGAGCCGGACCTGGTCTCCGCCGCCCGCGCGTGCGGCGGCCAGCGCGGCCAGTGCGCGGTGCTCGGCGTCGGCCAGGTCGAACGTCCCCGGCGCCGCGGCAGCGACCCCGACCGACACGCGTAGCTGCAGCGCCCCGGCGGACGCGCCCGCGACGGCGGCGCGGATGCGCTCGGCCACGCCGAACGCGCGGCGTGCGTCGTCGCCGACGAGCAGGACGGCGAAGGTGTCGCGCTCGGTCCGGTACGGGCAGGCGTGTCCCGACGACTCGATGCGGGCGGCCGCGTGGCGGAGCACGTCGTCGCCGGCATGGGCGCCGAAGCGCTCGTTGACGGCGGTGAACCCGTCGATGTCGGCCACGATGAGCGCCGCGGCTAGTCCGTTCTGCCTTGCGCGCGCGGCGAGTTCGGCGGCGCGCCAGTCCAGCGCCTCGCGCGTGAGCGCCTGGGTGAGGTCGTCGACGACGGGGTGCGCGGGCGCGACGGTGCTCGGGTCGGGCGCGACGCTGTGCTGCGGCGCGGCCTCGGCGGCGCGCGGCTCACGGTGGGTGAGGACCGACCACCAGGACGGCTTCTCGTAGGTCACGACCGACTGCGGGGTGAGCAGCCGTCGCGGGCGCTCCTCCTCGGGCGTGACGATGCCGGCTTCGTGTGCGACGGCGAGATTGCGGCCCTCGGACTTCGCGCGGCGCAGCGCGGCGTCGGCGCGGGCGCCGAGGGTGATGTCGTCCCAGCCCCAGCCCGGGGGCGACGCGGCGACGCCCACCGACACGGTGACGGGCAGCTGGGCGATCGGGCGGATGACGATCGACGCGCGGACGATCTCGGCCAGCTCGGCGCCGGCCTGCTCGTCGCCGCCGGGCAGCAGGACGACAAAGGCGTCGTCGTCGACGCGGTAGGGCCAGCAGCGGTGGCGCTCGCGCAGGCGCGCGGCGACGCCGCGCAGGACGTCGTCAGCCCGGTCGCGGCCGTAGGTCTCGGCGATCTCGCCGAGCCGGTCGACGTCGAGCACCAGCAGTGCGGCGGGCGCGCCGCTGGCACGCAGGGCGTGGCGCTCGGCCGCGAGGCGGGCATCGAGTGCGGCGCGGGAGAAGGCACCGGTGACGTCGAGGATCTCGGGCATCTGGGTCCGGATCGTCCGCGGGCGCCGCGCGGTACACCGCGCGGGGTTGATCGTGGACGAACCGCGGGGCAGAGAGCCAAGCGGCCGTCAGCCGGCATCCTCGCGCCGCGCCTGCTCGCGTCGTTCAGCCAGGAGCTCCTCGACCACGCCGCCTTCCGGTGCGAGGTCGCGGAGCATGCCGCGCAGGGACTCGACGTTCGCACGGTCCGGCACTAGCACCAGGCGTCCGCGATCCACTCGGATCGCAAGGCGATCTCCCTCTCGCATACCGAGCTCTCGGCGGATCGCGGCGGGGATCACGATCCTTCCGTGCTTGCTGAGCGTGAGCGGGTGCTGGCGGTGCTTCGGTGCCATGTCCATCACTTTGGCACGCTGCGGCGAGAGTCCTCCAGGGTCGTCCGCTCGCAGATCGTCCGCCACCGGACCGATTCCCGGTATCCTGGAGCCATGGCCGTGACCACGTCGACCCCGCCCGCCGCGCTGACCGAGGATCTCGCGTGGCTGCTGGGGCGTGCAAGCCACAACCTGAACACCGAGATCACGGCGGCCCTCGAGGGGATCGGCCTGCAGCCCCGGGCGCACTGCGTGCTCCGCGGCGCGCTCGAAGGCGAGTACACGCAGATCGACCTGGCTCGGATCTCGGGCATCGACAAGACCACGATGGTCACCCTCCTCGACGAGCTCGAGGCCGCCGGCCTGGCCGAGCGCCGGCCCTCGCCCGACGACCGCCGCAAGCGCGTCATCGCGGTGACCAAGGAGGGGAAGGCGAAGGTGCGCGAGGCCGACAAGGTCGTCCAGCGGGTGCGCGACGACGTGCTCAGCGCCCTGCCTGCCGACGAGCGTGATGCCTTCATGCACGCCCTGGCCAAGCTGACCTGCGACCGCCTCTCCGAGCCGACCGCCTGCATGGCCGCGCCGCGCCGCCCGCGCACCGGGTAACGCCTCGGTTACAAATAGATCGTCTACTAACAGACGATCTGCTACGGTCTCGCCCATGACCGAGACCGCTCCTCCCCTGACCGATCGCCAGCGCTGGAGCGCACTGGTGGTCCTGTGCGTCGGGATGCTCATGATCATTCTCGACTCGACCGTCGTGAATGTCGCGCTCCCCACCATCCAGAGCGACCTCGACTTCACCCAGTCGAGCCTCGCCTGGGTCGTCAACGCCTACCTCATCGCCTTCGGCGGGCTGCTCCTGCTGTCCGGCCGGATCGGCGACCTCATCGGCCGCAAACGCGTCTTCCTCACGGGGTTGACGATCTTCACCCTGGCGTCGCTGCTGTGCGGCTTCGCCACGAGCCAGGAGATGCTCATCGGCGCCCGCTTCGTCCAGGGCGTCGGCGGCGCGCTGACCTCCGCGGTCATCCTCGGGATGATCGTGACGATGTTCCCCGAGCCCGCCGAGCAGGCGAAGGCCATCGGGGTCTACAGCTTCGTCGCATCGGCCGGCGCGTCCATCGGCCTGCTGCTCGGCGGCGTGCTGACGCAGGCGATCAGCTGGCACTGGATCTTCTTCATCAACGTCCCGATCGGCATCGCGGCGGGCGTGGTCGCACTGCGGCTGCTGCGCCACGAGGAGGGCATCGGCCTCAAGCAGGGCGCCGACATCCCGGGCGCCGTCTTCATCGTCGGCGCGCTCATGCTCGGCGTCTACACGATCGTCGAAGCGGCCGAGGTCGGCTGGGGCGCCACGCAGACGCTCCTGCTCGGTGCCGTGTCGCTCGCGCTGCTCGCCGCCTTCGTCGTGCGTGAGTCGCGGGCTCGTCACCCCCTGATGCCGCTGCGCATCTTCGCCTCGCGCAACGTGTCCGTCGCCAACGGCGTGCAGATCCTGATGGTCGCCGGCCTGTTCGGCGTCTTCTTCCTCGGCGCGCTGTACCTCCAGCAGATCCTCGGCTACGACGCGGTGGAGGTCGGCTTCGCCTTCCTGCCGATCGCGCTGGGCATCGGGATCCTGTCCGTCGGGTTCTCCGCGAAGCTGATCATGCGCAACGGCGCCCGGGCGACGCTGCTGCCCGGCCTGCTGTTCGTCGCCCTCGGCCTGGGCTGGTTCAGCCGCGCGCCGATCGACGGGCAGTACTGGGTCGACATGTTCCCCGCGATGCTGGCGATCGGCGTGGGCGCGGGTCTCGCGTTCCCGTCGCTCATGACGCTGGCGATGTCGGGGGCGACTCCGGAGGACTCGGGCCTGGCGTCCGGCCTGGTGAACACCACACAGCAGGTGGGCGGCGCGCTGGGCCTCGCGGTTCTGGCGACGCTCTCGACCACGCACACCGACGGCCTGCTGGCCGACGGGGTCGCGCAGGCCGAGGCGCTCACCGAGGGCTATCGGCTCGCGTTCATCATCGCGGCGGGCATCGTCGGCACGGCTCTGGTCGCTGCCGCCGCCCTGCTGCGCCCCGAGCCGTCCGCAGCGCCTGCGGTGGAGGTGAGCGCGGCCGAGCCCGCGTTCGCTGACGAAACCGTCTGAGCGCGGAGGGGGTGTGGCCGGTTCCTCCCCGGCCACACCCCTCCGGCGTCCACGCCCGAAGACATCCGGTCGGCAAACGGGCAACATAGTCCCCGTTTCGCGCCCCGATCCGCCGGCGAGGGTCGCTGACACGATCCGCCATGCTCTGCGTGTGCGCCCCCGGCTCGCCGTCCCGATCGTTGCGCTCGCCCTGGCTGCCACAGCCGCGCCGGTGCAGGCGGCCGACCCGCCGCCGCCCCTGCGCGGCGAGGTCATCGGCCGCTCGGTCCAGGACCGCCCGATTCGCGTCGTGCGCGTGGGTGACCCCGACGCGCCGCGCAAGGTCCTCGTCGTCGGCTGCATCCACGGCACCGAACCGGCGGGCCTGGCGATCACGCGGGCGCTGCGCCGGATCGCGCCCCCGGCGGGGGTCCAGCTCCTGCTCCTCGATCGCATCAACCCGGACGGGTGCGCGGCCGGGACGCGCGGCAACGCCCGCGGCGTCGACCTCAATCGCAACTTCCCGCGCGCGTGGCGCCCGCTGGGCGGCGTGTTCGAGTCCGGTCCGCGCGCGCTCTCCGAGCCCGAGTCGCGCGCCGCCCGCGCGCTCATCCGCCGCGAGCGCCCGAGCGTGTCCATCTGGTACCACCAGGCGCTGAACTGGGTCGATCTCCAGCCCGGGTCGAACCTGCGGCTCATGCGGATGTACGCGCGCGTGTCCGGCATGCGCACCGCGGTGACGCCGCCGCTGCCCGGGACCGTCGTGCGCTGGACGGCGCACACATACCCGGGGCGGACGGCGTTCGTAGTGGAGCTGCCGGCGGGGCGGCTGAGCGCGGCGGCGGTGTTCCGCCACCGGCGGGCGGTGCTGGCGCTGGCGGGCGCGGGATGATCGGGCTGGTGCCGTCGCTGTGCCGCGCGGGCTATCGGACGTTCTGTGAGACCACCAGCCGGCACCCCACGCCAGGGCGTGCGCACGGGATGGGGATCGCGAAGTTCTCGTCACTCTCCTCGTGCGGCTGCCCGGCGAGCCAGTAGACCGTGCTGCCGTCCCAGGCTGCGCCGTACGCCAGGACGCCGGCGGGCCGGATGCCGGCGAGTCGCGCAGCGGCCTGGGATGCCAGGGTCGTCTGCACCTCCTCGCACGGCGACTGTGCCAGGAGGAACGACACCCGTCCTCCCGCGCCCACGGTCGGGGACAGCGGCTGGCGGAATCCGCAGGCTCCGCTGACGTAGCCCTGTGCGTTGGTGAACTGCCGGCCGTCTCCACCGCGCAACGCTGAGGTGCGGAGCTCCGTGCCCGGCCCGGCGCCGTACCCCGGTTGCGTCAGTCGCCAGAGAAACGCCACGGACGTGGTCCCGAGGTCGAGCGCTTCGACGGCGGACTGAGGCGGCGTCTCGCAGCTTCGGTAGGGGCAGGTCGGAGGAGTGCCGCCACGCAGCCGGATGGGCGGAGTCGCGGGGGTCCGCCAGTACAGGACGCGCGCATTCTGTGAGCCACGGGCTGGGGAGGCTGCGGCAGCGACCGCGCGCCCCCGGATCGACGGCGTCGTCAGCGAGAGGCCGGCGGCCCCGGACAGGCGCAGCGTGCGCGGCAGGGCCTCCGTGCCGGTCTGGGTCAGGACCAGGAAGCGCAGACTGCAGCCGCGGGCCCGCGTGAAGTCCAGCGTGGGGAACACGCCGCCCAGCCGGCCGTCGGTCCTGCACTGGGAGTAGGTGAGGACGGGCCGGCCGGCGGCGTCCCGGCCGATGTCGGCGTCGAACGGGATCGATCGCGTCCCCACTCGCAGCGTCTGCAGTCCGCGGGCCGCGGTCCAGTGGACGAGCTCGTATCGGCCGGTGGCGGAGATCAGTCGGGAGAACACCACGTGCCCTGAACCAGCCGTCGGGGCGACCGCTCCCTCCGCGGACGCGAGGTCAGTAGCGGGGAGGTCGGTGGGGGTGATGCGCGAGCCGTTAGCCTCAGCTGCCGCAGGAACGGCGAGGAGGAACATCAGGGCAGCGACGATCCGAATGATCATGCTGCCCTGAACGGGTGGCGAGCGAGGATGTTGCGCCGAACGTCGTCGGCCAGTCGTTCCCTTCGGCCGATCAGGCCGCGGCCCGCAGCTCCGTCTCCTCATCCAGCGCATGACGCAGCAACTGCCCGTCCTCATCGGCCACGTACTGCCCCATCCGCCGCAGCACCGGCGAGTACGCGTGGACCGTCACCGCCGGCCGCCTCCCCGCATGCATCACGCGATGGATCTCCGCACCGTCGAACGTGAACGACGCGCCCGCCGTGTGGACCCCGCTGATCGGATCGCCCAGCAGCCGCAGCCGCTCCTCACGGACCGCGCCGTCGAGCACCGCGACCGCGCCGCCCGAGCCGTCGTGGTCGTGGAACCCGGTGTCGTGACCCGGCATCCAACAGATCAGCCACACGCTCACGAAGTCGTCCTGGTGCAGGCGCGTGAACATGCGCTGCTCCGGGTCGTGTGCGACGTGAGGGACCCACAGCTCACGGCGAGCTGCGATCTCCTGCACGAGCGCCTGGAGCTCGGTCGTCTCCAGGTCGCGGTCGTGCGGCTGGACGGTCATGCGTGGATCTCCTGTCGGACGGCCGGCCGCGCGAACAGGCGCGCCGGGTTGGTGGTGGTCAGCTGGTGGTCACGCTCTCCCTCGGGGCGGAAGGGCGCGGCGTAGGGGGCATCGGACCCGAAGACGAGCTGCTGCGCGCCGACGGCGCCAGCGACCGCGGCGAGGGCGAGCGGCCCGTAGCTGGAGGTCTCGTAGAAGACGCACGGGTCGTCGGCGGCGGCAGCGGCGACCTGCGGACCCCCGCGTTGCGCGAGGCGCTCGAGGTGCAGTGGCGCCCCGCCCGCGAGCGCGGCGAAGACCACCCGCAACGTCGGATGCTGCGCACGGCCCGCGGCGACCCACGCGTGCCACGCGGCGTTCAGCGACGCGGTGTAGTCGACGAGCGCTGGCCACCAAGCCCGGCTGTGCGGTCCACCGACCGGCCGCGCGGGCGGCGCCCACGGGTCCGGGCCGGGGTGGATGAAGAGCGGTGCGCCGCGCTGCTCGAGGCGCTCGAGGATCGGGGCCATGCGCTCCAGCGCTCGCAGGGACGCGAACGCGCCGCTGGGCAGGCACAGTCCGACGCGCCCGCGCCGCAGCGCGAGGTCGACGTCGTCGGGATCGAGCTCCTGCAGCGGGATGGTGCCCCACGCCGAGAACCGGTGGGCGAGCTCGTCGACGCCGCGGTCGTACGCGTCGATGAGCTCACGGGCGCGGTCGACGGGCAGCGCTTCGATCCCCAGCGGGCTGGACGGCGCGAGCACGATGCGGTCGATCCCGTCGGCGTCGGCCCGGGCCAGCCGGGCGTCGGGGTCGTCGGGCAGCTGCAGGACGTAGCGGGGCTCGCCGGGGAGGGCGAGGACCCAGTCGGCGTCCACGCGACGCAGCCGCGGGGGTGAGGCGCGCTTCGTGAGCGCCTCGATCAGCGGTTCGGTCCAGAGGTGTTGGTGGAGGTCGACGGCCATCTCTTCCTTAATCTACACAAGTGCGATCAACTTTAGAGAGATTCCGACGCGCCGAGCGCCTCGGGGGCGCGCTGGGTGGCCTCGGTCCGGTTGCGCACGCCGAGCTTTCGGTAGAGCTTCGAGGCGTGCTTCTTGACGCTGTCGGGCCCCACGTGCAGTTGTGCGGCGATCTCGCGATTCGTCGCGCCGGTCACGAGGAGCTGGAGTACCTGCCGCTCGCGTGGACTCAGTCGCACGGGGTCCGCTGCGGGGCCCACGATCGGGTCGACGCTGGGCGGCGGGGCCTCCTCGAAGGCCGCGGCCCGCACCGCCCGGATGACCTCCGCGCCGGGCGTCCCCGGGGGGAGAAAGCCGAGTGCACCCGTCTGCCGGACCGGGGCGACCGCGGTGGTGGCGCACCGCGACGTCAGCAGCAGATGGATCGACGGGTGCTCGTCGCGCAGCGCGCCGGCGAGCATGGAGGAGAACGGTCCGAGGTTCGAGATATCGACGACCGCGACGTGCGGCCGAAAGCGGCGCGTCAGATCGACGGCCCGCTGCTGGCCGCCGGCGAGATAGCACCGCTCCACCCAGGGCTCGCGCTGGAGCAAGAGCGCCATGCCGAGGCGGGACGGCTCGTGGGCGTCGATGATGAGCACGCGGACGGCGTGATCGATGTCGTGTTCGGGGGCTTCCACAGGGCCCGAGTGGGTACGCATGGAAGAAACTCTACAAAGTCTGTAGAGAATTAGGACATCGCCACCGGCAGGTCGGGTCGATTGCTCCACTGCGAGAACGAGCCGGGGTACAGCGCGGCGCGGTAGCCCGCGATCTCCAGTGCCGCGATCTCGTGCGCGGCGGTGACGCCCGACCCGCAGTAGACCCCCGTGTGCTCACCCACACCCAGCGCCACGAACCGCGTGCGAAGGTCCTCCGCCGGGAGGAACCGGCCCTCGGCATCGAGGTTCTCGGTCGTCGGTGCGCTGACCGCGCCGGGAATGTGCCCGGCCCGTGGGTCGATGGGCTCGACGCTTCCGCGGAAGCGCTCGGCCGCCCGGGCGTCGAGCAGCGTGGCGTCGCGCGCGAACGCGGCGACGTCGTCGAGCTCGAGCGTGGGCATCCGCCCCGGCCGCAGCGTGATGTCCCCGGGTGTGGCGTGCTCGTCGCCGGTCGCGAGTTCGCCGCCCCACGCCCCGAGCCCGCCGTCGAGCAGTCGCACGTCGGCGACGCCGCCCCAGCGCAGCAGCCACCACGCACGGGCGGCGCTGAGGTTGCCGGTGTCGTCGTACGCCACGACGGGCCGGCCCTCACGGACGCCCCATCTCCGCGCGGCGGCCTGCAGGTCGGCCGGATCCGGGAGCGGGTGGCGTCCCGCCGTGGCGCTCGGCGGAGCTGCCAGCTCGGTGTCGAGGTCGACGAACACCGCGCCGGGGAGGTGGCCGGCGCGATACGCGTCGATCCCCGGCGGGCCACCGAGCGCCCACCGGACATCGAGCAGCGTCACGTCGGGCAGCAGCGCCCGCAGCTCCTCGGCGGTGATCAGGACCGGCACACCGCGGAGCCTACGACCGCCCGGCTCCGACCGTGGCGAACCGCTCGTCGATCGCCGCGATCGCCGCCGCGAAGCTCGCGTCCTCGGCGTCGCCCAGGTCGAACGGCGCCATTGCCGGGCTCTCCCGAGCCAACGTGAGCTCAGCGGTGTAGACCTCGACGTCCGTCAGCCCGAGCTGCTCGAACGCGTGCGCCAGCCAGGGGGTGCGGTGGTCCCAGCCCTCCTTCGGGGCACCGGGCCCGTAGCCGCCGCCGTTGGCGAGCGTCAGCACGAGCCGCTTGTCCCCCAGCATGCCGCCGTCGGGCCCGAGCGTCACGCCGGGGACGACGAGGTGGTCGAACCACGTCTTCACCGTCGACGGCGGGCCAAAGTTGTAGAGGCCGGAGCCGAGCACGATCGTGTTGGCCGCGAGCACCTCGCCGACCAGTTCGTCGGTGAGCGCCCGCGCGTCGCGCTGCGCAGCCGTGCGGTCCTCGGGCGCCAGCACGTTCGCCGTGAACGACGTGAGGTCGAGATGGGGGACCGGGTCCGCGGCGAGGTCGCGGTAGACGACGGTGCCGCCGGGGTTCGCCGCCCGCCAGCGCTCGGCGTAGTGCGCGGAGAGCTTGCGGCTGCGCGAGCCGTCGGTGCGCATGGAAGAGTCGAGATGCAGTAGATGTGCCATAGATCATTGGTATAGCACAAAGCATTCGCTCTCAAGCAATGATCTCGGCGGCGCAGCTATCATCCTGGGATGGCGACCAAGCCCACCACCCACCACTCGCTTGGTCTCATCGCGCACCTGGCCCGCGTGACGCACCGCGAGGCGGAGGCGCTGGAGAACGAACGGGGTCTGCGGCCCCGCCACTACGTGGTGTTGACGCTGCTGCGCGACCACGGGGCGTCGACCCAGAAGGGCGTCGCGGAGGCGCTGCGGCTGGACCCGACGAACCTCGTCGGCGCGCTGAACGACCTCGAGGCGCAGGGCTTGGTCACGCGCCGCCGCGACCCCGAGGACCGGCGCCGCCACATCGTCGACCTCACCGACGCGGGCGCCGACGAGCTGGCCGCGAACGAGCGCAAGCTCGCCGAGGTCGAGGACCGCGTGCTCGGCCCGCTGTCCGACGACGAGCGCGAGGTCCTCCACGCGCTGCTCATGCGCGCCGCCGGCGGCCAGCTCCCACCGGGTGCGTGCGCGGAGTGAGCCTGCCACTCACCGGCCATGTCACTCAGGCATGCTTTCCCCATGCCTGAGCGTTCCGAGCCGTTCCTCGCCGAGCGGGTGTGGGCCCACCCCTCGTCGCTGACGTCTGAGTCGATCACGACGACGACCGAGTTCGACGACGCCGGACGCCCCGTACGCACGACGTACTCCGACGGTGAGACCGAGACGTACACCTACGACGACGCCGGCCGCCTGATCGAGATCGACGAGCACAAGTCGCTGTGGGCGACGGTCGACGGGTTCG
>JAEMQS010000190.1 GCA_016463765.1 Solirubrobacteraceae bacterium
GCCAGGACGCTGGTGATTTCGGTGATGGCCACTTCGGGGGTCTCCTTGATGCGGTAGTGAACGTCAGAACTTCGTTCTGATAAGTGGGAAAGGACTAGTGCTCCTCGGCGACTGCGCCGCCGAGGTAGATCGCGCTCAGGGTCGCGAAGATGAAGGCCTGCAGGGTCGCGATCAGGACGATCTCGAACATGAAGAACCCGATCGCGATCGGCGCGGTGATCACGCCGAGCGCCGCGACGCCCAGCAGGACCGCCAGGCCGCCGCCCATGAACAGGATCAGCAGATGGCCGGCCAGGATGTTCGCGAACAGCCGGACCGAGAGCGAGATGATGCGCACGAAGTGCGAGATCACCTCGATGATGAAGATCGGGACGACCAGCGGGCCGGGCGAACCGGCCGGGACCCAGCCCTTGATGTAGGGGATGAAGCCCTTGGCGCGGATGCCGGCGATGTTGTAGGCGAACCACACGACCAGCGTGATCACGAGCGGCACGGAGATGTTCGCCGTCGCGGCGTAGAGCGCGAACGTCGGGAGCTCGATGCCGAGCACCTCGACCTTGTGCAGCGTGTTCGTCGGCAGCGGGACGTAGCCGATGAGGTTCGACCACCAGATGAAGAGGAAGAGCGTGCCGATGAACGGGAACCACTTCCGCGCCATGGCGTCGTCCATGTTGCCGCGCGTGATGTTGTCGCGCATGAGCGTGTACAGCGACTCCACCGCGGTCTGGACCCGGTTCGGCTTGGCCTGCATGCGGTTGGCGACGTAGAGCATCGAGCCCACCGTCAACAGCGCCGCGAGGAAGAGGTACAGGACGGCCTTGGTGATCGAGAGGTCGACGGCGCCGCCCTCGTTGATCGGGACCCAGGCTTCGAGCCGGAACTCGTCGACCGGGGCGAACCCTTCGTTCTTCCCGGCGCTGCCGGTGATCGCGAAGATGATGAGCGTCAGCCCGAAGAGGACGACGAGCGAGGTGAGGACCTTGATGCGTGTGCTCATGAAGTGGGGGTCGGTCGGCCGGGGCCGGAGGCCTCGAAGGGCCGCAGGATCATCCGGGAGGTGAAGGACACGGTGAACAGCACGACGCTCAGCACGGCGGCGGAGAGGCCGACGTCGTCGTTGGTCGCCAGGCCCACGCCGAGGAGCGTGAGGCCCATGAGCCACCCGCGACCGATCATCGAGCCGGTCGCGATGCCGACGACCTTACGCGGTTCGTCGGCCTCGGCGGCTTTACGGTCGGTGTAGGCCCCGATGCCGCGCCACATCGCCCAGATGACCGCAGCCGTCGCGTAGCCGCCGAGCGGCAGGCCGGCGACGATGAAGACGGGCAGGGCCAGGGCGAGGACCGCGAGGTCGAGATTGCGCACGAGGATCACGGCGGGACTACCGATCGGTGTGGCGACGGTGCGATGGACGGGTCCGACGGCGCGGCCTGCTGCGCACGAGCCCGTCGGACTCGAGACGACAGAGCCGGCGCCGCGTGACGCGCGACCGGACGCGATGCCCGCGATCTGCGCCGCGACGGTGCGGCGACGTCCTGCGCGGCCGCTGGGGACGCGCAGCCTCAGCTTCGGACGCGGGGTCCTCGGCGGGGAGGTCGTGATCGTGGGAATCAGGCATGGCGGGCGGCCACCCTACCGATGCTCACCCACACCCCGCGTTCTGGGGTGGTGGGAGGGGACGTCGCGCCGGGGGAGGCGTTATGGACACTACTCGATCCGCAGACTTTGTAACAACTTTGTGACAGTGAGCACGCGGTCCGGCGCAAACCCCCGCACGCTCAGGCAGCTCTCAGGGGTCTGGCAGCATGTCTGCGCGAACGACCGGGTAGACCCCCCGCTTCCCTATGAATCGCGCACACGGACTCGACGGACTTCGCGGTGCGGCGGCGCTGGCCGTCGTGCTCGTCCATGCGTGGATGTACAGCGGCAAGAACGACATCGGCCGCAACGAGACGCTGCACGACGTCATCAGTGAGGGTCGCGTCGCCCTCATGTCGTTCTTCGTGATGTCGGGCTTCCTCGTGATCCTGCCCTGGGTGCGCGCGGCGATCGACGGGCGGCCGATGCCCTCCACGCGCCGGTACCTGGGCAAGCGGGCGGCGCGGATCCTGCCCGCCTACTGGGTCGCGCTCGTCGGGGCCTACGTCCTGCTCCAGGGCACGAACCACCGCCGGGAGGCCGAGCTGGGTGACCTGCCCTACTTCGCCCTCTTCGGGCAGAACTACTTCGACCACACCCGGGCGCTGCTGAACCCGCCGACGTGGTCGCTCGCCGTCGAGGTCAGCTTCTACGCCCTGATCCCCGTGTTCGGCTGGATCATCATCCAGGCGGTCCGCCGCGGCGGACGCAAGGCGGCGCTCGCGGTGGCGGCCGTGTTGATGGCCGGCGGGATCGCGTTCAACTACGCCGCCGCGGTCGGCGAGTGGCCGCGCACCACCACGACGACGCTGCCGGCGTTCCTCCCGGTCTTCGCGTGCGGGATCGCCGCGGCCGCCCTGACCTACGGGCGCACGCTCGGTCGGCCGTGGCGCGTCGTGCTCCTCACCGCCGGGACCGCGCTCGTGATCTGGAACGGGTGGTGGCACCACGACGGCACCGCGCTCCTCGGCGACGTGCTCCTCGACTTCCCCGCGGGGATCGGCTTTGCGTTCATCGTCGTCGCGCTGGTCGAGCGTGCCCCGAAGGTGCTGACGGCCGGCCCGCTGCGCTGGATCGGCATCGTCAGCTACGGCTTCTATCTCTGGCACATGCCGGTGCTCTACGGGCTGCGTCTGTACGACCAGTGGCCGGAGGAGCCGTGGCGCGCCTACCTGTACGTCGTCGTGCTGTCGCTCGCCCTCGCGACGCTGAGCTGGTTCGGGGTCGAGCGATGGGTGGCCAGCGAGGGACGGGCGAAGTCCACGTCGCGCACGCGGCGGCGCCTGGACCCGCAGCCCTCACGCAGCACGGCGTAGGCCTACCGCGCGGCCTCCGCGAGCACGTCGCGCCACCACGCGCGCTCGTCCTCACGGTCCTCGGGCATCTGGCGCAGGATCCGCCGCGCGTAGTCGAGCACCTGGTCGCGCGACCCGACGACGATGCGCGGGCCGGTCACCGCCAGGCGGCCGTCCTGCAGGACGACCACGGCGCCCGGCACGTCCCATCGCCGCCGCAGCCGCTCGACGACCGGCAGGCCGAGGACGGCGACGGGCTCGAGCGGGTCGCCGTCGGACTCCCGCCACGTGCGTGAGGTGAAGATCGGCGCGGTGCCCGGAAGGATGCGCTGGGGACGGCCGACGGGACCGACGGGACCGGAACGCCAGCGCTGGATGATCGGCTGGAGGTCGCCGACCGTCTCGCGGCGGACCACCATGTGCAGCCGGTCGCCGGCCTCCAGGCGCGTCGACCCGCGCGGCGGCAGGGCCTTGTCGCCGCGGACGAGCACGTTGACGAGCGCCTCGCGGGGCAGCCCGAGGTCGCGCACCCGGTGCCCGACGCACGCGTCGCCCTCGCGCACGCGCACCTCGATCATGTCCGCGCCCAGCTGGCGGATCGAGCCGATCTCGGTCACGGGCCGGGCGAGCGGGTCCTCGTTCGCCGTCGCCTTCAGCCTGCCCGCGAGGGGCAGGAACGTCGTCCCCTGGAGGATCGTGCTGAACAGGACGATG
>JAEMQS010000028.1 GCA_016463765.1 Solirubrobacteraceae bacterium
GCGGTGGCGCTGCCGGAGCAGCGGGCGCCGACGACGATGGCGTCGACGTGTTCGGGCGTGGGGTCCATGAGCTCTGTAACCGACAGGTGTGTCGGTTCCTCCTGCGGCTGGTATAACCGACAGCGATGTCGGTTGTCAACGACGAGCCCCGCCGCCGCCTGCGCGCCCCCGCCCGCCGCGCGCTCATCGACGCCGCCGCGCGCGACCTCTTCGCCGAGCGCGGGTACCAGGCGGTGTCGATGGGCGACATCGCCGCCGCGGCGGGCGTCGCCCGTTCAGTGCTCTACGACCACGCGCCGAGCAAGCAGGCGCTGTTCGAGGGGCTGTTGCGTGCCGAGCACGCCGAGCTGACCGCGAGGCTGGCCGCCGAGATGCTGGGCGACGGGCCCGTGCGGGAGCGACTCGATGCGGCCATCGACGCGTTCGTCGGCTACGTCGACGAGCACCCCATCGCGGGGCGGGTGCTCGCCGACGAGCCGTTCGGCAACGACGAGCTCGAGGAGGTCCGCCGGGCGCTGCACGCGCAGACCAAGCAGGCGCTGGCGGGCTGGCTGGCTGCAGACTCGGGCGGGCGCTTCGACCCGCGCGGGGCGCGCGAGCGTGTGGTCGTCGACCTGGTCTACGGTGGGCTCGTGGAGGTCGCGGCGAGCCGGCGGCGGACGCCGCGGACACGGCGGGCCACGGTGGTGGCGGTCACTGGTGAGGTGCTGTGGGGTGGGTTGGCGCCGGTGCTGGAGTGAGCTGCACTCGTTCGGTGGGACTGGCAGAGTCCTGACATGGCCCGGATACGTGTGAACATCGCCGTTGACGGTCGCGCCGCGGTCGATGCGGCGTACGAGGCGTACGACGAGCACCCGATCGACACGCCCGATGCGTGGGGTGACCTCGCGTCGTTCGCGCAGCAGCTGTCAAGAGTTGACGGCGCTCCGCCGGTCAGCCGCCCGCCGCATAGCGCGCCGGCGGCGTCCCCACCACCGCGCTGAACTCGCGCACGAGATGCGCCTGGTCGGCGTACCCGAGCTCGGCGGCGAGCCGCGCCCAGTCGACGTCGTCGCCCTCCAGCGCGGCGGCCGCCGCGTCGTGCAGCCGGTAGCGGCGCACGACCCACGCCGGGCCCAGACCGACGTACTCGGAGAACAGCCGCTGCACCGATCGGACGCTCACGCCGAGCCGTTCCGCGAGGTCGGGCACGCGGTGCAGGGACCGGTCCTCCTCCAGCAGCGCGACCGCGCGGTCGGCGAGCACGGCCTGCGGGTCGGGCTCGCCGAAGAGCAGCGGGACGAGCGCGCCCTCCAGCAGCGCGAAGGCTGCCGCGGTGTCTGTCTCGGCCCAGACCGCCGCGGTCAGTGCGCGCGCGTCGAGACCGTGCACCGTGCTCGCATCCACCCGCTGGTCGGCAAGATCGCGGACAGGCCCGTCCAGGAGTCCGCGCACCGCGCCGGGCCGGAAGCGGGTGCCGACGACCCGCCCGGCACCGCGCATGGTCCGCTCGAAGCGTGTGGAGTTCGGTCCGTAGAGCCACGCCCCGTCGGGCTCCACGACCAGGTGCGGCGACGGGTGCGGCAGCGTGACCTGGTGGTGCGGGTCGCGGCCGCGCAGGTCCCACGCCACCGACCAGTGCCACACGAGGAAGGGCGTCAGTGCAGCCCGCGGCTCGGCGCGGTCGAGCGACCACGCATCCGGGGGCGGTGTCCGCAGCACCCCGTCACGGCTGACCGGCCTGGCGACATCCGCGGCCATCCCCCACAGCGTAGGTGGCGTGAATCTCCAAGACACCTCGGGCACCCCGGCGTACCTTCGGCCGCATGACCCAGGCCACCGAGACCACCACCATCACCGTCCCGTTCGAGATCGTCACCTGGGACGAGAAGACCTATGACGAGCCCGCCGACGGCCCGAAGCTCACGCACGCCACCTTGGAGAAGCGGTACTCGGGCGATCTGGAGGCCACAGGGGTGGCGCGGATCCTCACCGCGCAGGGCGACGGCGGCCGCGGCTACGTCGCCAGCGAGCGGGTGACCGGCACGCTCATGGGACGCACCGGCACGTTCGTCATCCAGCACGGCGCGGCGGGGGCGTCCGACGAGCCCGAAGAGGTCGCACTCGGCGTCATCGTCGGCGGGTCGGGCACCGGCGAGCTGGCCGGCCTGCGCGGCGACGTCGCGTTCCGCCACGACCACGACGGCGCGCGGGTGACGATCAGCTGGCGGCGACCGGACTGACCGTCGGCGCGATCACGCGACACCCGTCGGCCTCGAGCGCGTCACGCACGGCGGCGAACATGTCGTCGCCGGTGTGCGTGCCGACGATCGCCCCGCCCGAGCCCGTGTAGTTCGCCGTCGCCCCACACGCCCGGGCCAGCTCGATCATGCGCCAGTGCTCGGGCTTGAGGTCGAGGACCCCGGAACGGATGTCGGCGGTGCGGTCGACCAGGCGGCCGAAGTGCTCGATGTCGCCGTCGCGGAGCGCACGTCGCGCGGACAGCGCGAGTTCGCGCAGCTCGGCCATCGCGATGTGGACCCGCAGCTCCCCGCGGTCGAAGCGGGCGCGCAGGTCGCCGTGGACGATCTGCGACGGCTCGGCGGCATCCGGGCGCCACGCGACGTAGAGCGGCGGCAGGAGCGCCGGGTCCATGGGCTCGTAGGCGCCCTGGTTCGCCGGGCGCTGGTCCTCGCGCGCGAAGTCCATGAGCACGAGCGTGTCGTAGACCTGCGCGACGCGGTCCTGCAGGCCGGCCATGATCCCGAGCTCCTCGACCTCGACGGCGAGCGCCAGGCTCGGCAGCTCCTGCCGCGGAATCGGCACCTCGAACAGGCCGCTCAGCCCGCGGAGGACCGCGACGACGATCGCGCTCGAACCGGCCAGGCCGACCCGCTCGGGGATCGTGCTGCTCACCGTGATCGCGACCGGGCGGTCGGTGTCCGTGTGGCCGCGCAGGATGGCGAACCGGCGGAAGCGCCGGACCGTCGCCTCGACGAGTTCGATGTCGGGCAGGTCGTCCGCGGGCGCGTCGCGGACCGTCGCCTCGGCCGAGAAGTCCCGGATGACCGTGGCGAGCGTCGCGCCGCGATACCCGTCGGACGGGTTGCCGACGAGCGCGGCCCGGGCGTGCGCGAAGGCGTGGACCTCAGTCATCGGCCAGCTGCTCCCTGACCACGGGGCCGAGCTCGGGGTCGAGCAGCGCGTAGCGCAGGAACGCGGCCGTGTAGCTCTCGAGGCTGCCGACGTCGTGGCGCGTCTCGCCGTCGCGCAGCGGCACGCCGACCGCGCGGGCGCCCTCGTCGATCAGCAGCTGCAGCGCGTCGGTGAGCTGGAGCTCGCCGCCGTGGCCGGGCTGCACGCGCGCGAGGGCGTCAAAGATGCTGAACGGCAGGATGTAGCGCGACGCGATCGCCAGGTCACTCGGCGCGTCCGCGGCCGCCGGCTTCTCGACGACGCCGCGCAGCGGGATCGCGCCGTTGCCCGCGACGACGCGCTGGTCGGGCGCGGCCACGCCGTAGCGGGAGATCTCGTCACCTTCGACGTGCTCCAGCGCGATGGCGATGTCCGCGTGCGCGCCCTCGGCCGCGGCGACGAGCCGCTTCATGACGGCGGGGCCACTCTCGACGAGCGTGTCCCCCAGCGCGACGGCGAACGGGACGTCGTCGGGCAGCGCGGCGCGGGCGCACGCGATCGCGTCACCGAGCCCGCGCGGCTCGGCCTGGCGGACAGCCATGACGTCGCACGGCAGATCCTCGAGGCCGTCGAGATGGTCGACGATCGCCTGCTTGCCCTTGCGTGTGACCAGGACGACGCGCTCGAAGCCGGCGTCGGCCAGTTCGCGGACGACGTGCTCGATCACCGGCGCGCGGGCGACGGGCAGCAGCTCCTTCGGCAGGGCGCGGGTGAGGGGCCGCAACCGCGTCCCCAGGCCGGCGACAGGAACGACGGCGTCTGCGATCACTGGTCGGGGCCGCGCTGGCGCAGGAAGCGCTGGAACTCTCGGGCGAGGACGTCGCCCGACGGCAGGTCCGTGGGGTTCGCCTCCTCGTCCTCGGCGGCGGCCTGCTCGAGGCGTTCGACGAACGCCTGGACCTCCGGATCGGACTGGACGGCGAGGGACACCTGGCGATCGTAGTCGGAGGCGGCCACTTCGAGCTCTTCGCCGTCGATGGTCACCCCGACGAGGCTCTCGAGCTTGCGCACGAGCGCCAGGGCCGCCTTGGGGTTCGGCGCGGCGGCGACGTAGTGCGGGACGCTCGCCCACAGGCTCGCGCACGGCAGTCCCGCCTCGGCGACCGCGCCGTGGACGACGCCGGTGATCCCGGTCGGGCCCTCGTAGTTCGTGGGGCTCAGGCCGAGCCGGTCCACCATCGCCTCGTCGCTCGCCATCCCGACGATGGGCACCGCGTGGCTGTGCGGCACGTCGGCGAGCAGGGCGCCCAGCGAGACGACGAGCTGGACACCGAGCACGTCACACAGTTCGCACACGAGGTCGGAGAAGGTGCGCCAGCGCATGGAGGGCTCGGGGCCCTGCAGGAAGATCAGGTCGCGCGGAGCGCGCGGGACCTTCGCGGCGAGCAACTCGATCTCGGGCCACTCGATCTCCCGGTGCCGGCCGTCGACGAGCGTGACCTTCGGGCGGGTCGACTGGAAGTCGTAGAACTCTTCGGGGTCGATGGAGAGGAAGCGCTCGGCCCCGAGCGACGTCGCGACGTACCCGAGGGCGGCTGATGCGGCGTCTCCCGCGTCGTTCCACCCGCGGAACGCGCAGACGAGCGCTGGAGCACGGAGACCGTCGGGCCGGCTCTCCCATCGCAGCGGCGGCATCAGAGTCACGATAGAAGGTGTCATGGTGCCCGCTGTGAATCCGTCCGCCGATGCCGCGCCCACCGTGTCCGAGCTGCGCCCCGGCCAGGAGCTCTCCGGAGTCTTCGCCTGCTCGCGCAAGGACCGGCTGACGACGAAGACCGGGTCGCCCTACCTCGCGATCGAGCTGCGCGATCGCACCGGCGCGATCCCCGCGCGGGCGTTCCGCGACGCCGACGTCCTGAGCGGGCGGTTCGAGCGCGGCGATCTCGTGCAGGTCGCCGGGCGGGTGGAGCGGTTCCGCGACGAACTGCAGATCGACCTGCGGACCATCGCGCGGGTCGAGCCGGGCACCGTCGACCCGGCGGCGTTCCTGCCCACGGCCTACCGCGACGTCGAGGAGCTCGACGGGTTCCTCGAGCATCTGGCGTCCGAGGTCTTCCATCCCGGGGACAAGGCGCTGCTGGAGGTGCTGCTGGGCGACGCCGCGCTGCGCGCCGAGTGGCGGCGGGCGCCGTGTACCCGCACCGGGCACCACGCGTACCTGGGCGGGCTGCTGGAGCACACGGTGGCGGTGGGGACGCTGGCGCTGGAGGTCCGCCAGCTGCACGTGCGGCTGGACAGCGACCTGCTCATCACCGCGGCGCTGGTGCACGACCTGGGCAAGACGCGCGAGTTCACGTACGGGGCCGAGATCGGCCTGACCGAAGAGGGGCGCCTGCTGGGCCACATCGAGCTGGGGCTGCGACTGCTGCGGGAGTACGCGGCGCGCGTGCCGGCGCTGGACGCCGAGCGGGAGACGGCGATCGCGCACTGCGTGCTGACGCACCATGGCCCGGACCCGGCACCGGGCCGACGGTTCGCGTCGGCCGAAGCACTGGCGCTGGCGCGGATCAACTCACTGGACGCCACGGTGAAGGGCGCGCTGGAGCACGGGCTGTACCCGAGCTGACGCAGCTGAGCGTCACATAGTGGTCGCCCCAGCGACCAGTATGTGACGCTCGGCGCCTTCGGGCTACGACGCGTCCTTGCGCAGCCAGTCCGCCAGCTTCTCCCCCGTCGTCTGCGCCGTCCCCGCCGCATCGACCATGAGCCCGCGGAACCGCTCCGCGTAGTGCTCGGTCGCCGCGGCCGCCTCCGCGCGCGCCGGAGGTTCCTCGCCGCGCTTGATGTAGTCCCCGCCGACGATCCGGTCGTACTCGCCGCTCTGCACCCACGTGTACACCTCGTGCGCGCGCTTGACCGGCGGGCCGTGCGTCCGGCCGAGCTCGGTCATCAGGCGACGGATGCGGTCGAACCCGTCGCCGCCCTCGCGGTAGTCCTTGGCCTGGAGGAACGCGTCGAGGTTCAGCTTCGACGACGGCAGGCCGGCGCTGATCGCCATGAGCGTGCGGCTGGTGAGCAGCGGGTCGCGGGTGACGATCGTCGCGCAGCGGTCGCACGACAGCTCGGCCGCGCGGTACCACTCCAGCAGCGCGTAGGTGATGCCGCGGAGCGGGAGCCCCGCGAGGAACGGCAGCGACAGCGTGCCGACCTGCAGCAGGATCGCCAGCGTCGTCTGGTACATCACGTGCTCGGAGAGGATGTGGCCCGCCTCGTGGGCCAGGACCATCTCCAGCTCGTCGTCGTCGAGGACCTGCACGGCGCCGCTGCTGACGATGACCATCGGCCGCTTGGCGCCCACCGCCGCGGCGTTGGGCAGCGGGGACAGGCCGACGTAGAGGTCGGGCTGGAACTCCAGGTCCAGGACGGTGCAGACGCGCACCCAGCGGCGGTAGAGGTCGGGCAGCTGGTCGGGCCCGACCTTCAGCGAGCCCGCGAGCGTGTTCTGCCGCATCGCCCGCTCGTAGCCGAACTCGATGAGCCGGCGCACGACGGTGTCCAGCATGGGGATCGACGAGAGAGCCGCCGTCGCCGCACGATCCGCTGGGTGCTCAAAGGCCTTTGAGGAGATACCTGGCAGGCGGTACCCGTCCGCGGGAAGATCGCTCATAGGCCCGAAGGCTACGGAACCGCTACATGCTGGCCAGCAACAGCCACCAGACCAGCCCCGCGGCGAGCGAGATCAGGAGGAGGTAGATGCCCTGCACGCGGTCGTTCTCGCTGAACCGCCAGACCGCGAGGAACAACCCCGCGAGCGGCAGGAAGACCGCGATCACGTACAGGAAGGAGTTGGCGAGACGGTCCTTCATCGCGCCGCAGTATCCCCGGTCGGCGCGTCGGACGGCGTGCGGGCGCCCCGCACGAGCTGCCACGCGACATAGACGGTCAGGGCGGCGAACCCCAGCTCCAGCGCCCGCTCCGGCACCGCGTTGGCGATCACCACCCCGCCCACGGCGCCCATGGACGCGAGGACGCCCAGGGCCAGCGCATCGCGGTCGCGCACGTTGCCGTACCCGCGCTGGCGCCAGGTCCCCACCAGCGCCACCGGGACGATCGCCAGCAGCGACGTCGCCTCCGCGTCGAGCTGCCCCAGTCCGGCGAACAGCGTCAGCGCCGGGACGAACAGCGCGCCGCCGCCGATCCCCAGCAGGCCGGCGAAGACCCCGGCGAGCACCCCGATGAGCGCGGCCTCGATCACCCGATCACCAGCCGGACCGCCACACCCAGGAGCACCGCCGCGAACCCCAGCGCGATCGCCCGTTGCGGGACCCGCTGCTGCAGCCAGGTTCCCGCGAGCACGCCGCCGACGGCGGGAACGCCGACCAGCAGGCCCTTCTCGACATCGACGTTGCCGTAGCCCGCATGGGTCGCCACGGCCACCGCCGCGATGATGATGATCGCCGCGAGCGACGTGCCCGTCGCCTCGCGCGCGCCGTACCCGAGCCAGAGCATCAGCAGCGGGACCATCACGATGCCGCCGCCGACACCGAACAGCCCGCTGAACAGCCCCGCGAGGGTGCCGATCGCCGCGAGGCGGAGGGTCCTGCCCGCCGGGGCGGAGAGGTCCACACCCATGCGCGGCATACTAGGTGCGATGTCTCCCGCCGCCACGCTCGCCGAGGCGCTCGAACCGGTCCGGGCGGACCCGTCACGCTCGGCGATCCTCCTGGACATCGACGGCACCCTCGCCCCGATCGTCCGCCACGCCGACGACGCGCACGTCCCGGAGTCCACCAGGACCGCCCTGATCGCCGTCGCCCGGTCGTATGCGGTGGTCGCCTGTGTCAGCGGCCGGCAGGCGAGCACGGCGCGGCGGATCGTGTCCCTGGGGTCGATCGCGTACGTCGGCGCCCACGGCGCCGAACTGCTGCTGCCCGGAGGCGGCGGCGTGGAGCTCGACCGTGAGGTCGCCGCGTGGCAGGACCGCGTGCAGCGATTCGCCGCTCAGCACTACGACGACGACCTCCGCCGTCTGCGCGTGCGCGCCGAGGACAAGCAGGCGATCGCGGCGCTGCACTGGCGCGGGGCGCCCGACGAAGAGGCGGCCGAGGCCGCTGTCCGCGAGGTCGCCGCCGCCGCCGAGCACGCCGGCCTCGCCATCCACTGGGGCCGCAAGGTGCTCGAGATCCGCCCGCCGGTGGAGATCAGCAAGGGCCGCGGGATCAAGCGGCTGCTGCGCGAGCACGACCTCGACACCGCGCTGTACGTCGGCGACGACCGCACCGACCTGGACGCGTTCGCCGGGCTGCGCGAACTCGTGGAGCACGGGCGGCTGCGCACCGCGGTCTGCGTCGGGGTCGCCTCCGACGAGACGCCGCCCGAGCTGCGCGATCAGGCCGACATCCTCGTCGACGGGCCACCCGGCGTACGCGGGCTGCTCGAGGCGCTCACGCCGTGAGGTTCGCCGAGTTCCTCAAGGCCACGGTCATGCTCTGCGCCGGCGCGGCCAGTGCGCTCGCTCTCGTCGCGGTGCTCGCCGCGGGCAACCAGCAGCTCGGCGCCGAGTTCCTCATCTTCGTCGCCGTCTGGTGGACGGGCGCGTCGATCATCGGCGTGTGGCTGGGCCGCCGCGCGGAGGCCACGCCGCCGATCGCCCGCCTGCTCGGCACCGCCCGGTCCTCGCATTCGCTGCCCGAGATCAGCCCCGGCCGCATGCTGCTCAACCGCCTGTGGCCGCTGGTCGCCACCACGATCCTCGGCATCGGGCTGGCGTTCCTCGCGCCGCAGATCCCGGCCATCGCCGCGGGGTTCTCCATCATCTGGGCGCTTGCCTGGCGCCGCCAGCACGGGGCCGTCATCGCCATCGAGCAGCGTGACGGCGTGGAGTTCTACGTCGAGCGCGCCCGGCCGGGCAAGCCGATGCAGCTCGTGCGGGTCCCGGGCATGAAGCGCGACCTGTCGACCGTGAACGGCACCGGCGCCTCGGTGTGAATCCGGTTCGGTCTGCGTCCAGAGCGGTCAAGTCGCCCTGACATCCCGCCGATACGCCGGATATGGGGGAAGTGCTGCGCACGGATGCGCGGGTCGTGGTCGCACGTCAGCCGATGTTCGATCTCGACCGCCGGGTGTTCGCCTACGAACTGCTGTGCCGCGAGCCTGACGGCTCGGCGAAGCCGGTCGACGACGGGGTGCGCGCGACCGCGCGGGTGCTGACCGCCGCCCTCGGGGACATCGGCCTGCCCGCGATCGTGGGCGACCGACGCGCCTTCGTCAACGTCGACCGCGCGTTCCTGCTCGAGCGCGAGACGCTGCCGTTCTCCCCCGACCAGGTGGGTCTTGAGCTGCTCGAGGACCAGGAGATCGACGACGCGCTGCTCGAGCGCCTGACCGAGCTCGTCCGCGAGGACGGGTTCATCCTCGCGCTCGACGACTACGTCTTCGACGAGGCGCACGCGCCCCTGCTGGAGCTCGCCTCGATCGTGAAGGTCGACGTCCTGGCGCTCGGTCTCGACGAGGCGATCGCGCAGCTCGAGCGGCTGCGGCCTCACGGGGTCACCGTCCTGGCCGAGAAGCTCGAGGACGAGCACGAGTTCCACCGCTGCCGCGACGCCGGGTTCGAGCTCTTCCAGGGGTACTTCTTCTGCCGGCCCGAGCTCGTCGAGCGCCGGCAGATCCCGGCCGGCGGCACCGCCGCGCTGACGGCCGCCGGCGTCCTGTCGCGCAGCGACGTCACGTTCGAGGAGATCGAACGCGTGGTCACCAACGATCCCGGCCTGTCCTTCCGCCTCCTGCGCCTGCTGAACTCCGCCGCGATGACCCGCGGGCGGCCGATCTCGACCGTCCACCAGGCGCTCATGATGCTCGGCGCGCGCCGGGTGCGCGAGTGGGCGACCATCACGGCGCTGGCCGCCCTGCCGCAGCCCTGGGACGAACTGCTGCCGACCGCGCTGACCCGCGCGCAGGCGCTGCGCCTGCTCGCCGAGGGCCGCGGGGACGACGGCGATGCGGCGTTCGCCATCGGCCTGCTCTCGGTCGCCGACGCGATGCTCGGCGTGCCGCTCCCCGTCGCGCTCGCCGACCTGCCGCTGGCCGACGCCACGCGCCTGGCGCTACTGGAGGGCTTCGGCCCGGACGGCGTCGCGCTGGCCGCGATCCGCCGCCACGAGGCGTACGGACCCGGTGCGCCGGGCCTCGAGCCGGAGGTCCTCGCCCGCGCCTATCTCGACGCGCTCATCTGGGCGCAGGAGATGTCGCAGACCCTGCCCGTCAGCTGACGAGCGACCAGGCGCCGACGAGCAACGGCGCGAACAGCAGCGCCGGGAGGAAGTTGCCCACCCGGACGTCCTTGATGTCCAGCAGCTTGAGCGAGATCCCGATGACGAGGATGCCGCCCGCGCTCGTCATCGCCGCGAGTGCCTCGCCGACGAGGATCCCGTCGAGCAGCCCGGCGAACAGCGTGAGGGCGCCCTGGTAGATCAGCACGCTGAGCGCCGACAGCGCGACGCCCCACCCGAGCGCTGCGGCCAGCGCGAGGGCGGCGAACCCGTCGAGGACGGACTTCGTCGCCAGCGCCGTGGTGTCCCCGCGCAGCGCGTCGTCGAACGACCCGATGACCGCGAGCGGGCCGATGCAGAACAGCAGCGACGCGGTGACGAACCCCTCGGCGATCTTCGACGGCTCGCCCTCCTTGGCCAGCCGGTGCTGCAGCGCGAACCCGAGGTCCTCCAGCCGGTCCTCGATGCGCAGCGCCTCCCCGGCGAGCCCGCCGAGCAGCACGCCACCGAGGACGAAGAGCGCGCTGGTGTCCCGCCACGACAGCGCCAGGTCGACGCCGAGGACGAGCGTGATGAGCCCCAGCCCGGCCAGCACCCGCTGCTGGAGGCGGTCGGGCAGGCGATGCTTGAGCGCGACACCGGCCGCCGTCCCGGCGAGGACCGCGGCGACGTTGATGAGTGTCCCCGCGCCCGTCACGGCGCTGGACGCTACCGCCCACCTGCGAGCATGAGACCCGCATGGACGTGCTGCTCGTCTCCCTCGGCTCGACCGCCGGCCTGCGCGCGGCCGATGACGAGTTCGCCGGCGCGCTGCGGCGCGCCGGCGCCGACGTGGCGATCGCACGTGCCGAACCGCCGAGCGACGGGCTGCGCACGCTGGCGCTGGTGGACCTCGCCTGGGCCTACGCGGCACGCCGCGCGCTCCTGGCGGCCGGGGCCGACCACCGTGCGGTGATCTACTCCACGACGACCGCCGCGCTGCTCGCCACCGCGCCACCCGCCGCGATCCGCTTCGACGCGCTCAGCGCGGTCAACCGGCCGGGGCGGCACGGCATCTGGCAGCGCCCGGTCGAGCGGCGGCAGCTCGCGGCGGCGCCGCTGCTGCTGCCGTGGGCGGCGGGCTCGCTGGAGGGCGCGCCGGACGGGGTCTCCGAACGTGCGGTGGTCGTCCCGGTTCCGGTGGCCGCGTCCGGCATCCTCGACGGTCCGCGCGACATCGCCGCGATCACCTACGGCGCGAACCCCGAGAAGAAGGGACTCGACCGGGTGCTGCGCGCGTTCGCGGCCGTGCGCCGCGACAACGAGGAGCTGCTCGTCGCCGGCGCCGATCCCGACGTCCTGCCGACCCTGCCCGATGGCGTGCGATCCGTCGGCCGGCTGCCGCGCGACGAGTACCGGGCGCTGCTCCGCCGCTCTCGCGTGTTCGTCACCGCGCCTCGGCGCGAGGACTACGGGATCGCCCAGCTCGAAGCGCTCGCCGACGGCTGTCGCCTGGTGACGACCCCGGCGCCCGGCCCCTACGCGGCGCTGCCGATCGCGCGGGAGCTCGACCCGCGATACGTGGCGGAGGCCGACGCCGAGCTCGCCGTGTCGATCCGCGCAGCGCTCGACGACGACGGCACCCGGTACGCCATGGCGGCGCGCGACCTGATCTCACCGTTCGTGCCCGCGGCGGTCGACGCGCTCGTGGCCGAGCAGGTCCTGCCCCGACTCGCGCGCCGGTAGCTCAAGACCCGGGGATCCGGGGCGATTCGCCTGGGTGATGTCCGCATCGCACCCCCAGCGGCTCGTCCTGCCCACGATGGTCCTCGCGTCCGTGCTCGCCTCGGTGTTCTGGAGCGCGCTCGCCCTCGCGCTGCCCGACATCCGCGACGACCTCGGCGGGTCGACCGACGAACTGCGCTGGGCGTGGACCGCCGCCGGCCTCGCCTACGCGGCGACGCTCGTCCTCGCGGGACGGATCGGCGACACGCGGGGCGCCCGCGGGACGCTCGTCGCCGGCTTCGCGCTCCTCGCCGCAGGTGCGACGGGCGCCGCCGCGGCGCCGTCCCCGGCCGTCCTGATCGTGGCGCTGTGCGTCATGGGCCTCGCGGGCGCGATCGTCACCCCGATGTCGCTGGCCGTCGTCACCGAGACGGCGACACCTGAGCGCCGCGCGCGGAGCATCGCGCTGTGGGCGGGCGCCGGGTCACTGGCCTACGGGCTCGGTCCGGCGATCGGCGGCACCGTCACCCACCTCGCGGGCTGGCGCTGGATCTTCGTGGCGTACGTCCCGCTCGCGCTGCTCGCGCTCGTCCTGACCCGCGCCGCCGTCCCGGCCAACCGACCCGCCGCCACCGGACGGGTCGACTACGTGGGCGCCGCGCTGCTGGCGGGCGGCCTGGTAGCGCTGACCCTCGCGCTCGGACAGGGCGCGGCGTGGGGCTGGCTCGGCGCCCCGACCGTGGCACTCGCGGCGCTCGCGCTCGCCCTCCTGGCCGCGTGCGTCCGGCGGGAGTCCCGGGTGCAGGACCCGCTGCTCGACCTGCGCCTGTTCGCGGTGCGCGTGTTCAGCGTCGCGAATGCGGTGCTGTTCTTCGTGAACTTCGTCCTGGGCACCCTGCTGTTCTTCGTGCCGCTGTACCTGCAGGAGGTCCGGGTCGAGACCCCGCTGACCGCCGGCCTGCTGCTCGTCCCGTTCAGCGGCGGCATCCTCATCGCGATGGCCGCCGGCGCCCGCCTGACCGAGCGTGGCCGGACACGTGAGGCCGTCGCCGGCGGGCTCGTCCTCGCAGGCGCGGCGACCATGGGGCTCGTCGCGCTGTCCGACACGGCCGCGGTCCCCGTCGTCACCGCGATCCTGACCGTCCTCGGAGGCGGGCTCGGGCTGGTGACCAGCCCGCTTCAGGCGATCGCGATGGACGCCGTCCCCGCGCGTGCCGCGGGCGCGGCGTCTGGCATCCTCGCGACCTCCCGTGGCCTCGGAACCGCCATGGGCGTCGCCGCGACGGGCGCCGTCTTCTCCTCGCTGAACGTGACCCGCACCCTCGACGCCGCCGAGCGCGACGGCGTGCGGCTGACCGAGGAGGCCGCGACCCGACTCGACACCGCGCTGGCCGACGGCGAGGCCGAGAGCGCGCAGCTGCTCGCCATCGCCCGGGACGCGTGGGTCGACGCGTTCACCGGCGCGCTGTGGCTGTCGGTCGCCGCGATCGGGGCCGGGCTGGTCCTCGTCCTCGCCCGGATGCCGCGCTCAGAACAGCGCGCGGCCGACGACCGAGGCGACGACCACGCCCAGGAACAGCACCAGCTCGGCGGCGACCACGCCGCGAGCCACGCGTAGGCCCGTCGGGGCGTTCTGCCACCGGCGCGGCGGCCCGACCGCCAGCTCGGCGTGGATGTGCGCGCGCGGCACGCCGGCGTCGTGGTGCAGCTGCTGCGAGAGATCGTGGATGAGGCCCTCAGGACCGGAGATGAGCACATGGCGGCCCGCGAGGTCGTCGATCTCCTCTGCCAGCGCGGTGGCGTGCAACCGCCCGCGTTCCTCCTCGTGCCAGACGAGCACGCGGAAGCCGGAATGGCGTTCCTCCCAGTCCCGGAGACGCTCGACGTAGAACGGGTCGGTCGCGCCGCGTGCAGCGATCACGAAGACGACATCGCGGTCATGGTCATCGTCGAGGACGAGCTGCTCGGCGAGACCCAGGAACGGCGTGACGCCGATCCCGCCGCCGATCCACAGCTGACGCGGCGCACGCACGTGCCCGAGCTGACCGTACGCCCCGCGGACCAGCGCCCGCGCGTCGTCCTCGGTCGTCATGGCCTGGGCCTTCTCGGTGTAGCGGCCGGCCCCCTGGACGATCACGCGCATCCCGTCGCCGCCCGGCGCCGACGCGATGCTGAACGGGTGGGCGACCACGTCGCGGTGCAGCTGCACGCGTTCGTCGAGGAGGTCGACGTAGGTGAACTGCCCGGCACGGAACCTCAGCGGCGCGCCGACGGGTTCGAGCGTGAGCTCGACGGCGCCCGCCTCGGGGTGCTGCTCGGCGTTCGTCACGCGGTACTCGAGCTTGGGGTGCGTTGCGCGGCGGACGAACGCGACCCAGACGACCGCGGCGATCGCGAGCCCGAACAGGAGGAAGAGGTAGCCGCGCAGGGCGGGGATCTGGATCGTGTCGAACTCGCGGCTCGTGATCGTGAGGCTGACCGCGGTGAGGATGACGGCGGCCCCGAGGAGCATGTGGGTCCAGCGCCAGGTGTCGAAGCGCAGGCGCAGGAAGAGCGTCGGGACCATCGCCGTGACGATGCAGATCCACGAGATCCAGTCCAGCGCGACGAGGTGGAACGGCACCATGATGTGCGCCGCCTCGCGGGTCTCCGGGAGCGTGCCGAAGACGTAGAAGAGCGGGTGCGCGGTGACGAGCCCGAGCATCAGCAGGCCCGTGATGCCGTGGGCGATGTAGACCTGGGTCATGTCCCCGAAGAGCCATTCGAGGGGCCGCAGCCGCACTGCGAGGATCGCCGACAGCGGCAGGAGCGTGGCGGCCATGATGCCGATCACTTCGCCGGCGATGAACCACCCGCCGCGGGTCCCGAGCTTCTCGGCGGCCACCACGTAGATGACGAGCGGGATGGCGACGAGCACCAGGATCACCGTCCACCCGACGAGTGCCCGGCGGCCCTCCAGCTCTTCGGAGACCACCTGCTTGACGTGCGGGGCGGGTGCGGTGGCCATCTTCCCGTGCTCGGCACAGCGGGCGGCGGGCTTGAGTGCTGATCCTCGTCGAGAAACGGGCGCCCGGCGCGCGTTTCTCGACGTGCGTCTACTCGTGGTGGCGGAGATCGTGGGGTGCATGACCTTGCGGCCACCGCCCGCGCGCGGGAGCATCGGCCCCATGGCCGCCCGCCGCGTCATCGTCCTCGCCCCCGACCAGGTCCAGCCGCTCGACGCGATCGGGCCCACGGAGGTCTTCCACACCGCCTCCCTGGTCCGTGGGCGCACGCCCGCCTACACGGTGGAGATCGTCGCGCCCGGCGGCGGGATCGTCACGACCCGCAGCGGGCTGCGCCTCCTCGCCGACCCGCTGCCGGCGCCGGGCTCCGGCACGCCCCTCGACACCCTCCTCGTCGCCGGCGGCGAAGGGACCCGCGCGGCCGCGCGCGACGACGACCTGCTCGCGTGGGTCCGCGCCACCGCCGCACCCGCCCGTCGCACCACCAGCGTGTGCACCGGCTCGTTCGTCCTCGCCGCCGCCGGCCTGCTCGACGGCCGCCGCGCCACCACGCACTGGATGTGGTGCGACCTGCTGCAGAAGAGCTTCCCGGACGTGACCGTCGAGTCCGACCCGATCTACGTCCGCGACGGCGACGTGTGGACGAGCGCCGGTGTCACCGCGGGGATGGACCTGGCGCTCGCGCTGGTGGAGGACGACCTGGGCCCGGAGGTCGCGCTCGAGGTCGCACGGCGGCTCGTGGTCTTCGTCAAGCGCCCGGGCGGGCAGGCCCAGTTCAGCGCCGGGCTCGCCGCCCAGGCCGCGCGCCGGGACCCGCTGCGCGAGCTCCAGGCGTGGGTGGTCGACCACCTCGACGAGGACCTCTCCGTTCCCGCGCTGGCCCGCCGGGCCCACCTCTCCGAGCGCCAGTTCACCCGCGCCTTCAAGGCCGAGACCGGCATGACCCCGGCGTCGTACGTCGAGGCGCTGCGGGTCGAACGCGCGCGGCTGCTCTTGCACGACGGCGCGACGGTCGACGAGGCTGCGCGCGCCACCGGCTTCACCAGCGCGGAGGTGCTGCGCCGCGCCTTTCACCGGCGGATCGGGGTCGCCCCGTCCGCGTATCGCGAGCGGTTCCGCCGCGCCGCCTGACCCCGAGGAGCACCCGATGGACATCGCCATCCCGCTGTACGCCGACATGACCGCGCTCGACGCGATCGGCCCCTACGAGACCCTCAACCGGATCCCGGGCGCCCGGATCCTCTTCGTCGGCGAGCAGCCCGGCGAGATCCGGACGGACACGGGGATGCTCGGCCTCACCGTCGACCACGCGCTCGAGGACGTGCCGCGGCCCGACGTCGTCATCGTCCCCGGCGGGATCGGGTCGCGCCGGATCGCGCGGGACGACCGCTGGATCGCGTGGATGCGCGACGCCCACGACCACACCACGTGGACCACCTCGGTCTGCACCGGCGCGATGCTGCTGGGCGCCGCCGGAGCACTCGACGGCCGCCGGGCGACGACGCACTGGTCGACCGTGCACGTGCTCACCGAGTACGGCGCCACACCGGTCGGCGACGAGCGCGTCGTGGAAGACGGGAAGGTCATCACCGCGGCGGGCGTCTCGGCCGGGATCGACATGGCGCTGACCCTCGCCGCCCGCATCGCCGGCGAGGACGTGGCCCGCGCCGCGCAGCTGATGATGGAGTACGCACCCGAGCCGCCGTTTGCGGGCGGGACCCCGCTGACGACACCGCCGAGCGCGCTGGAGCAGCTGCCGGGCATGCTCGTGCCACTCGAGGTCGAGTTCGCGCAGGAGCAGGCCGGGACGGCCTAGGCGCGCTTGCGCAGCGCGGCGAACTCCGGCCACGGCCGCGTATTCGCGACCTGCTCGGCGGTGAGCCACGCGCGCCGCGCCGTCGCCACCGCCCAGCGCACGTTCGCCAGGCGGTCGGTGCCGTGCGCGTCGCTGTCGAGCAGGATCTTCACCCCGGCCTGTGCGGCCGCCCGCGCGTGAACGTCATCGAGGTCGCGCCGGTCCGGCGCGCCGTTGATCTCGAGCATCGTCCCCGTGCGCGCCGCAGCCTCGATGACCGCGTCGAGGTCGACGTCGTAGCCGGGCCGCCGGCCGAGCTTGCGCCCGCTGGGGTGGCCGATCGCGTCGATCCACGGATGCTCGACCGCGGCGACCATGCGCTTCGTCATCTCCGCCCGCGGTGTCTGGAAGGCGGTGTGGACCGACGCGATGCACCAGTCCAGTTCGGCGAGCAGGTCGTCCTCGTAGTCGGGTGATCCGTCGGGCAGGATGTTCGTCTCGGTCCCGATGAGCAGGTCGAAGTCGTCGAGGGTCTCGTTGACCGTGCGCACCCGCTCGATCTGGCGGCGCAGCGTGTCGGCGTCGACGTGGTTGCCGAACCCGTGCGTCGCGGAGTGGTCGGTGATGGCGAGGTACCGGTAGCCGCGCTCGATCGCCGCGTGCGCCATCTCCTCGATGGTGTTGCGCCCGTCCGAGGCGACCGTGTGGCAGTGCAGGTCGCCGAGCAGGTCGTCCTCGGTGACGAGCTCGGGGACGGTGAACCCGGGCTCCAGCTCGCCGCGTTCCTCGCGCAGCTCGGGCGGGATCCACGGCAGGCCCAGCTTGGCGTAGACCTCCTCCTCGGTCGCGCAGCGCAGGGTCTCGCCGGTGGCGTCGTCGAGGATGCCGTACTCGCTGACGTGCAGGCCCTTCTTCACGGCCTGCTCGCGCAGGCGCACGTTGTGGGCCTTCGTGCCGGTGAAGTGCTGGAGCAGGTTGCCGAACTGGTCGGGCTCGACGACGCGCAGGTCGATGCTCAGCCCGGTGTGCGTCCGGCCCCGCGCGGCGTTCTCGCCCGCCGTTCCGGCCGATTCGATCTCCGGAAGACCGGCCAGCGCGGCGGTGAGCGCCGCCGGGTCGTCGGCGGTGGCGATGATGTCGAGGTCCTTGACCGTGTCAGCCAGCCGCCGGGCGCTGCCCGCGAGCTCCACCCGGTTGGCGGTCGGCTGCGCGCGCAGGCCCGCGACGATCGCCTCGCCCTCGCGCAGCGCCTGGGACAGCAGGACCCGGGGCGCCGGCGCGTCGCCGAGCCCCGCCTCCAGCGACGCCAGCACGGACGCTTCGAACTTCGGCCCGAGCCCCTTCACCCCTCGCAGCTGCTGCCCCTCGGCCGCGGTCTTCAGCGCCGCGAGCGAGTCGATCCCCAGCTCGGTGAACATCAGCCGCACCCGCTTGGGCCCGACGCCCGGCAGGCGCGTGATCTCCAGCAGCCCCTCGGGGTACTTGGCCTTGAGCTTCGCGCGCGCCGGGATCTCGCCGTCGACGACGAGCGCCGCGATCTTCTCCTGCAGCGTCGCCCCGATCCCGGGCAGCTCGGTCGCGCGCCCCTCGCGGGCCAGCGCCCCGACGGACTGCGTCGCCTCGCGGACCGCCTTCGCGCCGTTGCGGTAGGCGAGCACGCGGTGCGAGATCGCGCCGTCCAGCTCGTAGAGGTCGCCCAGCTCGTCGAGGGCGGCGGCGATCTCGCGGTTGGGCATCTCGGCCATCCCCACCAGCCTACGAAGCGCTCAAGGCGGCACGCCGCACGCCGATCCCCCGGGGAGATGGCATCCCGCACCGACAACCTCGTCCTCGTCCGGGGGATGCGCGACACGAAGACCGTCTTCGCGCAATGGAACGACGACCCGTGGCGCGTCGTCGGCCCGTGGTTCGCGGGCTCCCTGGCGATCTCGCTCGGGCTGCTCGCGTGCGTCCTCGTCGTCGCCGCGTTCTCCACGCCGGACACGAGGTGGATGGTGCTGCCGGGGTTCGGCGCCGCGCCCGCCGGCGAGCAGGTCGGCTTCTACCTCTTCCGCAACGGCCTCGTGCTCGCCCTCCACGCGCTGGCGTGCGTGGCCGGATTCATCGCGGGCTCGTCGATGCCCGCCGAGGCCGAGCGCTACACCGGGGTGTGGCGCACCATCCACGACAAGGCCGGGCCGCTGGCGATCGCGTTCGTCACCGCGGCCACCATCTTCAGCGTGGTCACCCAGGCGTGGGTCCTCGGCGGCGGGCTCTCGACGCTTGCCGCGCAGTACGACGTCTCGCCGCCGTACCTCATGCTGCTCCTGCTCCCGCACGCCCTGCCGGAGCTCGTCGCCGTCTTCCTGCCGCTGGCCGCCTGGATCATCGCCAGCCGCCGCCGGGAGTGGGACCAGCTGCTGGCCGCCACGATCGTCACGGTGGCCTTCGCGGTCCCGATGCTGGTCATCGCCGCGTTCACCGAGGTCTACATCACGCCGATGATCCTCGAACGCGGCCTGGGGCTCGGCTGACGCTTCACTTTGTATAGTGGGTGGGGCAGGAGCCCTTCGACAGGAGACCACATTCCATGGCCGGCACCCTTCAGGACGTCACCGACGCGAACTTCCAGGCCGAGGTCATCGAGGCCGACGGCCCCGTGCTCGTGGACTTCTGGGCACCGTGGTGCGGCCCGTGCCGCGTCGTCGCCCCCGTGCTCGAGGAGATCGCGGGCGAGAAGCCTGAGCTGAAGATCGTCAAGCTCAACGTCGACGAGAACCAGCAGACCGCGGCGCAGTTCGAGGTCCTCTCGATCCCGACGATGATCATCTTCAAGCACGGCAGCGTCGCCAAGAAGATCATCGGCGCGTACCCGAAGCGCAAGCTCGAAGCCGAACTGGAGCCCGTCCTCGCGTAGGGCGCAGACCTGTGGCCGCCGCGCTCGTCGCGGCGGCCTTGTCGTTGGCCACAGATTGTGGAACAATTCCACACCGTGCCCCGCCTGCTCGTCCTCTTCGCCGCGATCCTGTTCGGCACCACCGGCACCGCCCAGGCCCTCGGCCCTGACGCCAGCCCCCTGGCCGTGGGGGCCGCGCGCATCGCCGTCGGCGGCGCGCTGCTGCTCCTCGCCGCGCGCCTGCTGGGCGCCGCGATGCCCCGCGACCGCCGGGCCATCGCGGGCATCGCCGTCGGGATCGCGATCTACCAGCTGGCCTTCTTCGCCGCGGTGGACCTCACCGGCGTCGCGGTCGGCACGGTCGTCGCCATCGGCACCGGCCCGGCGGTCGCAGGTGGACTCGGGGCGCTGCTGAACGGCGAACGGCTGACGAGACGCTGGGCCGCCGCGACGACCCTCGCGGGCATCGGCGTCGCGCTGCTCGTGCTGGGCGGGTCGGGCGACGCGAGCATCGACCCCCTCGGCATCGTGCTCGCCGTCGTCGCGGGCGCGGGGTACGGCACGTACACCGTCGTGACCAAGGGCCAGCTCGAGCGCGGCGCCACGCCGGAGGGCGTCATGGCCGCGGGTTTCGCCTCGGCCGGCGTCCTGCTGCTGCCGGTCCTGTTCATCGCGGGCCCGGCGTTCCTGGCCGAACCCGGCGGCCTCGCGCTCGCGCTGTACCTGGGCGCCATCCCGACCGCGCTCGCGTACGTCCTCTTCGCGCGGGGCCTGCGCCACCTGTCCAGCGGCGAGACCGCGACCATCGTGCTCGCCGAGCCGGTCACCGCCGCCGCCCTCGGCATGACCGTCCTCGACGAGCAGCCCGGAGCGCTCGCGCTCGTCGGCGCCGGGCTCGTCCTCGCCGGGCTCGCCGTCCTCGCGATCCCCGGCCGCAAGCGCCCCGAGCCGACGACGGCCGACGTGGTGCCCGCGTGAGCATCGATCCCCTGCCGCGCGTCTCGGCCGTCGACGCGCTCGTCACCGTGCTGCGCGAGCGCATCCTCGACGGGGACCTGCCCGCCGGGGAGCGGCTCGTGGAGCGCGAGCTGACCGAGCGCTACGACGTCGCGCGCCACACGCTCCGCGCGGCGCTGCGCGCCCTGCAGGCCGACGGCCTGGTCCGGATCGAACCGAACCGCGGCGCGCGGGTCGCCGCCCTCGACGGAGAGGAGCTGCGCGAGCTCTTCGCCCTCCGCCTCGCCCTCGAGCGCGAAGCGGCCTTCCTCGCGCTCGAGCGCCACGACGGTCGCCTGCCCGCCTCGGTGCACGACGCCGCCGCCGAGCTCGCGCGGCTTGCCGCGCGCCGTCGTACCGGCTGGGCCGACGTCGCAGCGGCGCACAACGCCGTGCACGGCGCGATGGTCGCCGCCGCCGGCGCACCGCGGATCGCCCGCGCGTACGAGGCGCTGGACGGCGAGCTCGCGCTCTTCACCATGCAGCTGCGCCCGGTGTGGACGCGCGACCGGCTCGGACCCGACCACATCGCACTCGTCGCCGCGATCGAGCAGGATGGTCCGGACGTGCTCCGCGACCATCTCGACGAGGCGCTCACCGCGCTGACCACCGGCGCGTGAGCGACGCACTCCCTGCCGTCGCCGGGCGCCTGCGGTGCCCCCACTGCGGCGCGCCCGTGACCGCCGACGCGCGCGAGGTCGTCTGCGAGAGCGGCCACCGCTACGACCGCGCGCGGGGCGGCGGGGTGACGCTCCTGCCGCCGGGAAGCGAGCTGCCGCCCGGCGACACGCCCGCGATGCTCGAGGCGCGCGACGCGTTCCTGGGCGCCGGGCACTACGCGCCCCTGACGTCCGCGATCGCGGACGCGCTGCCCGCGAGCCCGAGCGGCTGCCTCATCGACGCGGGCGCCGGCACCGGGCACCACACCGCCGGCGTCCTCGACGCGCATCCCGGCTGGGACGGGATCGCTCTCGACGCATCGCGGACCGCCACCCGCCGCGCGGCGCGGGCGCACCCGCGGCTGGCGGCCGTCACCTGCGACCTGACCCGGCCGCTCCCGGTGCGCGACGGCGCCGCGGACGCACTGCTCAGCGTGTTCTCACCCCGCAACGGGGAGGAGTTCGCCCGTGTCCTCGCGCCGGGAGGCGTGCTCGTCGTCGCCAGCGCGGCGGATGACCACCTCGCCGAAGCGCGCGACCCGCTCGGCCTGCTCGGCGTGCAGCCCGACAAGCGCGCCCGCCTGCACGCGCGCCTCGGCGACGCGTTCGCGCCGGTCGCACTCACCCACGTGCGCTTCCAGCTCCAACTCGAGCACGACGCGCTGCTCCAGCTCGCCGGCATGGGCCCGGCCGCGTTCCACTGGAGCCCGGAGGACCTCGCCGCGGGCGCTGCGTCGCTGCCGTCGCCCTTCACCGTGACCGTGTCGGTCACGGTCGAGGCGTTCAGCCGTCGCTGACGAGCTGGTCGAACAGCCGCGGGAGCGTGTCGACCGGGATGGTCGGATCGAGCATGCGCTGGACCGCGATACCGATGCCCAGTCCCAGCAGTGCGCGGACCATCTCGTCGATCGAGAGGCGCGCCGTGGCGCCCGTCTCGGCGAGCTGGCGCTCGATGACCGTCGCGAGCCCGGCGTGCAGCGCGGCGCGGCGCTCGGCGAGGACGTCGACGAGCTCCGGGTCCTCGCGCGCGGCGAGCGCGAACTCGAGCTCGAACCGGGGCCAGCCGGACGTCGCGACGACCTCCTCGGTCCACTCGCCGAGCAGCGTCATCCGCGCGGCGAACGTGTCGGCGCCGGAGAGGTGCGTGGCGAGGCTCGTCACCTGGGTCACGCGGATCCGGTCCAGCGCGGCGAGGCCCAGCGCCGCCTTCCCGGAGAAGTTCGCGTAGAGCGCCCCGGTGGTGACCCCCGCCTGCGCGGCGATGGCGCCGACCGGGGTCGCGCTGTAGCCGTCGCGCAGGAAGAGCTCGACGGCGGCGTCGGTGAGGCCCCGGACGGTTTCGGCTTGGCGCTCGGCGCGGGTGGTCGGGGTGGCGACGTGCATCGGCGGGATATGAAACAGTACCGGCGCTCACATAACGTCGTTATCTGAAATGTCCCTCCGCCGCCGCATCGCCTCCTCTCCCGCCGTCGTCGCCGCCGTCAACGGCCGTGCCCGCACGGGCGAGGACGAGCTGCGCGCCGCCATCGCCGGGAAGACCGTGGTGGTCACCGGCGCGTCCTACGGCATCGGGGAGGCGACCGCCCGCCGGCTCGCGGGCGCGGGCGCCACCGTGGTGCTCGTCGCGCGGACCGCCGAGCGGCTGGAGGAGCTGGCCGCCGAGCTGGGCCCGCGCGCCCACACCTACGCGTGCGACCTCACCGACGAAGATGCCGTGGGCGATCTCGCGCTGCGCCTGCTGTTCGAGCACGGCCCGCCCGACGTCCTCGTCAACAACGCGGGCAAGTCGATCCGGCGGTCGATCGCCGACTCGACCGACCGCTTCCACGACTTCCAGCGCACGATCGGCGTGAACTACCTCGGTCCCGTGCAGCTGACCCTCGCGCTCCTGCCCGCGATGCGCGAGCGCCGGGCCGGCCACCTCGTGAACATCTCGACGAGCGGCGTGCGGGGGCTGCCGCCGTCGCCGGGGTGGTCGGCCTACCAGGCGTCGAAGGCGGCCTTCGACGTGTGGTCGCGGTGCGTCGCGCAGGAGGTGCGCCCCGACGGCGTCGCCTCGACGAGCATCTACTTCGGCCTGGTCCGCACGCGGATGAGCGCCCCGAACTTCGCCACCATCCCCGGGATGAGCCCCGAGGATGCCGCCGCACTCGTGTGCGACGCGATCGTCCGCCGGCCGCGGACCGCCGGCCCGAGCTGGGTCGGCCTGGCCGACGTCATCACGAGCGGCCTCATGCGCGGGACGACCGAGCGTGTCATGACCCGTGCGTTCGTCCGCAACGAGCGCGCCCGCGCGGCGCGCAGGGAGCGCGGGGCGTGAGAGAGGCCGCGCGGATCGGTGCGGGCGCCGCCATCGCCCTGTCCCAGGCCGGGGTCATCCGCCCGCTCCCTGCCCGCACCCTCCGGCGCGTGATCAACGCCCGGCGGCACCTTGGCGACTCCCTCACCACCCTGGTCGCCGCGAGCGCCGCCCGCTGGCCCGACCGCCCCGCGATCATCGACGACGCGGGAACCGTCACCTTCGCCCAGCTGCACGTCCGTGCCACCGCGCTGGCGTGCGGCCTGGGCTCGCAGTTCGGCGCCGGGCCGGACCGCAGCATCGCGGTGCTGTGCCGCAACCACCGCGGCGTCGTCGAGGCGGCAGCCGCCGCGGGACGCGTGGGCGCCGACCTCCTGCTGCTGAACACCGACTTCGCCGGCCCGCAGCTCGCCGACGTCCTGTCCCGCGAGCGCCCGGGGGTCCTCATCCTCGACGAGGAGTTCCTGCCCGCGCTGGGGTTCGCGGGGGCCGACGCGCCGCCGGCCATCGTCGCGTGGCACGACACGCCGGTCGCGGGGATGACGACGGTCGAGGAGCTCGCCACCGCACCGCTCCCGGCCCGCCCGCCGCGCCCCGCGCGCGCCAGCCGGCTGACGATCCTCACCTCCGGGACGACCGGCCGCCCGAAGGGCGCGCGGCGCAGCGTCGGCGGCCCCGCGATGCTCGGTGTCGTCGCCAGCGTGCTGCACCGCCTGGGGCTGCGGACGGGCGACCCGATCGCCGTCGCGGTGCCCCTGTTCCACGGCTACGGCTTCGCGCTGGCGATCCTGTCGATCGTCCTCGGCGGACCGCTGGTCCTCTGCCGGCGCTTCGACGCCGACGACCTCCTGCGGCTCGTCGCCCAGCACCGCATCGCGATGCTCGCGGTGGTGCCGGTGATGCTCAAGCGCCTGCTCGACGCGCCCGGCGACCACGACCGCTCCTCGCTGCGCGTCGTCCTCAGCGGGGCCGCCCCGCTGGACCCGCCGCTGGCCCGCCGCGCGCTCGACGCCTGGGGCGACGTGCTGTGCAACGGCTACGGCTCGAGCGAGACCGGCATCGCGACCCTCGCGACCGCCGGCGACCTGCGGGTGGACCCCGGCAGCGTGGGCCGCCCGGTACTCGGCGCGACCGTGCGCGTGTACGACGACGCCGACCGGCCGCTCCCGCCAGGGGAGACCGGCCGCGTGTTCGTCGGCAGCGGCATGCTCTTCACCGGGTACACGGGTGGCGACGGCGACGGGCGCAGCGACGACCGGATCGGCGCCCTCGTGAGCACGGGTGACGTCGGCCACCTCGACGCCGCGGGCCGCCTGTCGATCGACGGCCGTGCCGACGACATGATCGTCAGCGGCGGCGAGAACGTGTACCCGCAGGAGGTCGAGGACGTGCTCCACGGGCACCCGGAGATCGCCGACGTCGCGGTGCTCGGCGTGAGCGACGGCGAGTTCGGCCAGCGGCTCGCCGCCTGGGTCGTGCGCGCGGAGGGCACCGACCTCGACGAGGACGCCGTGCGCGCCTTCGTCCGCGAGCGCCTGGCCCGCTACAAGGTGCCGCGCGACGTGCAGTTCGTCGACGAGCTGCCGCGCACCGCCACGGGGAAGGTCCGCCGCCGCGCGCTCCCCGGCCGCGACTGACCCGCCGAACGTCGAGATGTGGTCGCCACTCCGGCCGAGCGTCGGAATGTGGTGGTCAGAGCCGCCACATTGCGACGTTCGGCCTGGCATGCTGCGGCGCACCATGCCGCTTGTACCGTCCCGCCGTTCCCTCGCCGGCCTTCCCGACCGGCTCGCCCGCCTGGCCACCCACGGCCACGTCCGGGTCAGCGACGACGACCTCCGCGACGCCGTCGCCGGCCGCACCGTGCTGCTGACCGGCGCGTCGTTCGGCATCGGCGAGGCGACCGCCCGCCGGCTCGTCGGCGCGGGCGCCACCGCCCTGCTCGTCGCGCGGACCGCCGAGCGCCTGGACGAGCTCGTCACGGAGCTCAACGCCACCGCGGACGACGGCCGCGCCGTCGCGCTGCCCTGTGACCTCACCGACTTCGACGCCGTGGGCGCGCTGGCCGACCGTGTCCTCGCCGAGCACGGCGCGCCGGACGTCGTCGTCAACAACGCCGGTAAGTCGATCCACCGCTCCATCGCCGCGTCCGCCGACCGGTTCCACGACTTCCAGCGGACGATCGACATCAACTACCTCGCGCCGGTCCGCCTCACGCTGGCGCTGCTGCCGGCGATGCGCGAGCGCGGTTCGGGCCACCTGGTGAACACGTCGACCTGGGGCGTCTACGGCATGCCGATCGCGCCCGCGTGGTCGGCCTACCTCGCGTCGAAGGCGGCGTTCGACACGTGGGTGCGCTGCGTCGCCCAGGAGATCCGCCCCGACGGCGTGACCGCGACCACGGTCCACATGGGGCTCGTCCGTACCCGGATGGCGTCCTCGGCGGTCACCAAAGGCATGCCCGCGATGACGCCGGAGGAGGCCGCGCACATCATGTGTCACGCGATCGTCAAGCGCCCGCGCCTGGCCGGTCCGTGGTGGGCGGGCCCCGCCGACGTGATGACCAATCAGGTCTTCCGCGGCCCGACCGAGGCCCTGCACAGCCGGCTGTTCGCCGAGAGCGAGAAGCGCGGCTGGGGGATGGGCGGCTACCCGGGCTGAGGGGCCGCGAGGAAGTCCGGCAGCCACGTGCGCAGAGCACGCTGCCAGTACGGCCATGAATGCGTGCCGCGGCCGTAGGCGTCCCACACATGGGGGATTCCGAGGGTCTGAAGCCGCTGGTGCAGGCGCCGCCCCGAGGAGTACATCTGGTCTTCGACGACGTCGCCGAGGTCGAAGGGCTCATCCAGCGGCCCGGGACGCCCGTTCCCCGTGGTCAGGATGACGCGCGTGTCGCGCAGGCGCTCGGCGAGGGTCAGCGGATCGTGCGCGCGCCAGACGAAGCGCTGCAAGAACGGGTCGCCGAACGGCCCGAGCGGGCGGCCGTTGACGAATCCCGCCTCGGCGATGATCGTCGCCTGCGTCGCCGGGTTGCGCGTGATGTCGACGGCGCCCGAGAAGCTCGCCGCCCAGCCGAACACCTCCGGGTTGCGCGCGGCGTAGGACATCGCCCCGAACCCGCCCATCGACAGCCCGGCGACGCCACGAGCGTGGCGCTCGGGGATGGTCCGGTACGTCGCGTCCACCCACGCGACGAGCTCGTCGGTGTGGAAGGTCTCCCACTTCGGGGGCCCGCCGCGCCCGCGGTTCCACCAGTCCGTGTACCAGCCTGCAGGCCCGCCGTCGGGCATGACGACGATGACGTCCTGTCCCGCCGTGATCGCCTCGACGTCGCCCTGGCGCGGCCAGGCGACATAGGTCCCCAGGCCACCGTGCAGGAGGTACAGGACGGGGTAGCGGCGAGCCGGATCGGCGGCGTAGCCGTCAGGGAGCAGGACGAACGCGCGGCCGGCGCCATGCAGCGAGGGCGTGGCGAACCGGAGGTCGGAGAGCCGCTCGTTCTGGATGGTCGAACCCGTGAGCGTGAGCGCCGCCGCACCCGAGGCCGGGAGGCCTGCGAGCACGCTCACCATCACAGCCAGCGTCAGCACGAGTCGCCTCATCGCCGCGGCACCATCCTGCGCGCGACGTCGACGAGCGGGTCGCGCAGCGCCGGCAGCTCATCGGCCCGGCCCGCGGCGACACGTTCGGTCACCAGCGCACTCACGGCGGCGACGAGCGCCTCGCAGGCGAAGCGATCCTCCTCGCCCGCGTCGAGCGCGGTGGCGATGAGGTCGACGAACCCACCGCGCAGCGCGTCGCGACGCCCGAGCGCCTCGGGACCGACCGCGTAGATCTCGACGAGGCAGGTCCGCGCGAACGCGGTGTCGGCCGCGAGCGCGTCGAGATAGGCGCCGAGCGCGTGCCGGAAGCGCTCGAGCGGATCGCCGTCGCCCGTGGCCTCGTACTCCGCGCGCATGTCGCGCTGGAGCGACACGACGCCCGCGTCGTAGGCGGCGAGGAAGCAGTCCTCCTTGCCGGAGAAGTGCTCGTAGAACGTCTCGCGCGAGACGCGCGCCCGGCGCAGGACCTCCGCGACCGACGTGTGTACGTAGCCGCGCTCGGCAACCGCCTCGGCCATCCCGCGCAGCAGCCGCGCGCGCTGCGAGGTCACGACCGTCTCGCGGCTGAGCCGGTGCCGGCCGCGCGGGAGCGGCTCGGTGGGGACAGACGTGCTCACGGGCGGCAGCGTACCACTTTGCGAACAGTACTGTTCGCCATGAACATCGTTGTTCGCTAAGGTCGGCTCATGCTGCCCGGGAGGAGCCTGCGCACCGCGTTTGCGGTGGCCGCGGCATGCACACTGCTGCCCACGACCGCTGCCGCCACGACGGCGTGCGCGGACCCGACCGGACGCCCGTGGTGCGACCGCGCACAGGACGCGGACACCCGCGCGCGGCTGCTCACCAGGGCGCTCACCACGGGGGAGAAGCTCACGCTGCTGGGCGGCTACCGGTCCGGTGACTACGCGGGCGCGATCGCGCCGATCCCCCGCCTCGGGGTGCCTGTCGCCTACGTCGACGGCAGCAGCATCGGCGTCGGCCAGCCGGTGAGCGCCGACGGCCGCATCGGCGGGAAGAACCGCGCGACCCAGATGCCGTCGCCGACCGCGCTGGCCGCCACGTTCGACCCGGCGCTCGCCCGCCTCGCCGGCGCGACGGTCGGCGACGAGGCCCGCAAGAAGGGCAACACCGGGCTGCTCGGGCCGGCCGCGGACATCATGCGCGTGCCGTACGGCGGCCGCACGTTCGAGTCCTTTGGCGAGGACCCGCACCTCAGCGGCCAGATGGCCGCGGCGTGGATCCAGGGCGCCCAGGCGGCCGGGGTCTTCACCTCGCTGAAGCACTACGCGGTGAACAACCAGGAGGGCCGCGACCCGACCCAGAAGCTCGGCACCGAGGCCTTCCCGCTGGGCTTCGGAACGCAGGGCAGCCGCTACCTCTACAACGCCGTCGTGAGCGAACGGGCGATGCGCGAGATCTACCTCGCGCCGTTCGAGACCGCGATCCGCGACGGCCGCCCGGGCTCCGTGATGTGCGCGTACAACCGGGTCAACGGGCCGTACGCGTGCGCGAGCCGCCACCTGCTGGCCGACGTCCTGCGCCGCGACTGGGGCTACGACGGGCTCGTCATGAGCGACTGGATCGTCGGCGCCCACCCGTGGGACGTTCTCGCGCACTTCCGCAACGGGCTGGACCTCGAGATGCCGTCGCCCGTCGCGTACAGCCCCGCGCTGCTCAGGCCGCTGCTCCAGCTCGGGGTGCTGCGCACGGCGCAGCTCGACGACCACGTGCGCCGCATCCTGCGCGCGACGATCTCGGCGGGCATCCTCGACGACCCTGCCGGCCCGTCGGACGAGAGCGCGATCGACGTCGAGGGCCATGACGCGGTCTCGCGCGCGGTCGCCGAGGCCGGCGTCGTCCTGCTGCGCAACACCGGGGTCCTGCCGCTGCAGGCCGGCGCGGCACCGCGGATCGCCGTCCTCGGACCGGCGGCCCGGCGCTCGGCGAGCGGCGGCGGGTCGGGGTCGGTCAGGCCGTTCCGGACCGTCCCGGTCGCCACCGCCCTCGCCGCTCATCCCGGCGCCGGCGCGGTGACCGTGGAGACCACGCGCGACCGCGCACGTGCGGCGTCGGTCGCCCGGGCTGCGGATGTCGCCGTGGTCGTCGTGCGCGACTACGAGACCGAGGGCGCCGATCGTCTCTGCCTCACACTGCGCTGCCCGCCGACCTACGGCGATCAGGACGCCCTGATCGACGCGGTCGCCGCGGCACAGCCGAACACGGTCGTCGTCGTGCAGTCCGGCGGGCCGGTGCTCATGCCGTGGCGTGACCGGGTCGCGGCGGTCGTGCAGGGCTGGTACCCCGGCCAGGCGGGCGGGACGGCGATCGCCCGGGTCCTGTTCGGCGACGTCGAGCCGTCGGGCCGGCTGCCAATCACGTTCCCTGTGCGCGAGGCCGACCTCCCGACGGCGGGATCGGCGCTGCGCTACCCGGGCACCGCAGCGCAGACGGTGCACTACGAGGAGGGCGTGCTCGTGGGCTACCGCTGGTTCGACGCGCGCGGGATCGCGCCGGCGTACCCGTTCGGATTCGGCCTGTCGTACACGTCGTTCGCGTACGCCGACCTGCGTGTGACCGAGGACGGCGTGACGTTCGCGGTGCGCAACACGGGTGCGCGGCGCGGCGCGGCGGTTCCACAGCTCTACGTCGGGCTGCCGCCGATCGGGAGCGCCACGGTGCAGCCGCCGTGGCAGCTGCGCGGGGCGGAGAAGGTGTGGCTCGATCCCGGCGAACAGCGCGAGATCACGCTGCCGCTGACAGACCGCGACCTGTCGTCCTGGGACGGCGGGTGGAAGCGCGCGACGGGTTGTGTGCGGGTCGCGGTGGGTGCGTCGTCGCGGGACCTGCCGCTGCGCGGGACGCTGGGGGCGTGCGAGTAGGCGCGGTGCCGGCCCAGCTAGCCACCCGCAGCTCGCGTCGCCGGCCGGATGAGAAAGACCGGATAGTCGGCGGCCACCGCGTCGAACTCCGCCAGCGGCGCGTCCTGACCGACCGGGATGTGCGGCCGGGCTCCCGGGGCGAGCTGCAGGTAGCGCTGAAGGATCGGGCCGCGCGCCTCCGGGTCGACCTCCTCGAGGAGCACGTCCTCGCGGCGGCCGTGTCGCAGCACCGCGCGACCGCCCGCGGCGCGGACGTTCGCGACCCAGTTCGCGCCCTGCCCGAGCATCGCCACGAGGTAACGCTCGCCCTCATGGTCGGCGACGACGACCGGGAACGCGAGCCGCCGGCCGCTCCGCCGCCCGCGGACCTCCAGGCTGTAGAGCTGCTCCGGTGACCTTCCTGCTGCAGCCAGTCGGCTCCACAGCCCGTTCATGAGCCGAGCCGCGCGGTTCGGGCGGCCGCCTTTGTACAGCCAGGTGTCCAGCTGGTGCGGCATCCGCTGAAGCTACCCGCTCAGGCCCGTGCTCGCGTGCCTCCGGCGACGCAGCCGACGTTTCCCGACCGGACGAACCGGAAAGGAGCGTGCCCATGATCCGCACCTCCCATCTCCTCGCTGCCCTCGCGGGCACCGCCGCCATGACGGCCGCGGTCCCCGCATCCGCCGGCGCCGCCACCGTCACCCTCGACAAGGCCTGTTACGGCAAGGTTCCGCTCGGCGGCTCCGAGCCGGTGGTCGCCACGATCACGGGCGGCACGCCGGGCGGGCGCTTCCAGCTGATCTTCTCGGTGCCGGGCAAGGCGTCGGGGACGGCGGGCTCGCAGAGCGGGGACTTCGACGCGGCCGGCAACGCCGTCGTCACCTACCAGGGCATCCGCCCGCCGAGGACGACGATCACCCCGAGCAAGGGCCAGACGATCAATGTCTCGATCACGGACTACGCGGCGGGCGGCGTGGAGCAGCCGGCTGGGTCGTTGAAGGTGTCGACGATCGCGATGAGCGTCGCGACGAAGCCGAGCAACCCGCGGTCGCGGCGCGCGGTGAAGGTGTCGGCAACGCCGTTCGCCGGCCAGACGCTCTACGGATTCATCACCAAGCCCGACAGCACGCGGGTGCTGAAGAAGTTCCGGGTCGGCAAGGCCAACGAGTGCGGGTACGCCGAGCGCCGCGCGGTCGTCGCGCCCCGCAGCTACCGGACGGGCAGCTACCGGCTGTACATCAACCCGGGCAGCAGCCTGAAGAAGAGCGAGGCTGTCTGGTCGTCGTTCCGGATCTTCCGGCGGGCGTTCTAGCCCGCCCCGCGTCGTGAGCGGCAGATCGACGTTGCCATAGCGACGTCGATCTGCCGTTCGGCGCGCATGTGGTGGTTCGCCCGCTCTGCGAGGATGCGAGTGTGTCGATGTCGCCCTTGTGGTTAACGCTCGCTGCCCTCGCCGTGGTGGGAGCCGTCGTGGCCTGGCTTGTCGACTCCGACGACACCCCCGCGGCCGGGGTGGACATCGTCGCCGAGGCGCGTGCAGCGCTGGCTCCCAGCGACGGGATCGCCCACACCGTCGTCCGCAGCACCCTCACCTCACCCGGGAGCAGCGGGCCGCCGCTGACCAGTCGCGTCGAGCAGTGGGCGACGTCAGGCCCGATTCGTTACCGGATCCGCATTCCCGACCAGAGCGGCCCCAGGGGCAACTTCAGCGCCGGCGAGCAGGAGATCGCCTACGCCAACGGTGTGCAGCGGACGTATGAGCCTGAGCCGAACACCCTCACCGTCACCACCGGGCTCGAAGACGAGGAGGCCTCCAGCGGCGCGGAGCCGCTAATGAGCGCCGTCCGGTCGCTCCTGGACGCGGGCAAGCTCAAGGACGCCGGGCAAGCCCGCGTCGGCGGACGAACCGTCCACCGGCTCGTCGGCTCTGAGATGGAGCGCGACGCCCCGTTGGCACGTCGGGCCGTGCTCTACGTCGACGCGGACACCGCCGAACCCATCGGCGGCGCACTGACCATCAAGGCGCCGCCTTCCCCTCCGGTGACGATGCGATTTGCCATCGACTACGAGCGACTGCCATCTACCGTGACGACGCGGCGCCTGCTGACCATCACCACGAACGCGAGGACGCGAGTCATCAGGCGATCGGCCGGGTGAACGAGCCTTGGCCGGCCGAACGTCAGTGCGAGGGGAGTGCGGCCAGCGACAGGTCGTTCGGGGGCTCGCCCTGCCCGCCGGCCGTGACCTCGCGCGGCGCAAGGTCGGCGGCTGCACCCCAGCAGGCATCGGCCGTCGCGACGACGAACGTCATCGGCGTTCCGTCAACCGACCACGTCCGCTCGACGACCCGTGCACCGTCGGCAACTGTGAGCAGCTCGCGACGCCAGGCCTGGATCGCGAGGTCCTCTGCGACCAATGATCGCCCCTGCGAGGCGAACCGGTTGCGGTCGCCCAGTTCCCTGAAGAGCTCACGCTGGGCGTGCGCGACGAGCTCTCCTCGCACAAGCGGCGCTCGAGGGTCACGCCCGCTGGAGGCGAGTCGAAGGTGTGTCGAGACGCGCACTCCCGCGTCGGCGAGTGACACGCTGCAGATGGTCGTGTTCTCGTAGCTGTAGCTGGCCACGCGTGGAGTGGCGCTCGGGGAGATCACCGCGAAGCCCGCCCGCTGGACAAGCTCGGCCAGGGTCGGCCGAGCGTCACCGAACGGGGACTCCCAGTCGTCCTCATCGTCGCGCCGCCCGGGACGCAGCCGCCCCGCCTCCACCCAGCCGTCGGCCGCGCCACATGAGGCGCAGGCGATCGCCCGCCACCGCGTGCGCGCGGCCTCGGGCTCGGCGCGCTTCTCGATCACCAGCCACGAACGCTCGCCGCAGCGCGGACATGGTGCGTCGGCATCGGGGACCGGTTCGCGGCGCACCTCGCCGTCGGCGGGCGTGAGCAACTCCTCGTAGACCGTCTCGGCCCGCTGTATGTCACTCACGTCGGCCTCCTCAACAGGAGCGTCGTTTCGTTCGGCGCCTCGCCGGAGAACACCGCGAGGCGACCGGGCACGCACGAGATCATCGCTGCATGGTCGCTGTGGAGAACGAGTCGTAGTGCGTCCTCGAGCGCGAGAACCTGGCCGTCAACCTCGTCGTCCTCGGAGAGCAGCACACACTCCGCCGGCGCGCCGTCGGCGCGTAGCTGCCTCGCGAGCGCGACCGGCGCAGGCGTGGAGACCTCCATCACGTACCGCTCGTCGAGCCATGCGAAGTGCGCAAGCCGGCCCCGCAGCTTGGCGCGCAACCTCTCGTCGCCCAGCGCCGCGGTGAAACGCGCACGGTGCTCTCGCGCGATGAACCGCGCGAGACCATCCTCATGCTCCGCGCGCGAGAAGCCCGTCATCCAGCCGAACGTCCGATAGTGGTCGCCCCAGCGACCACTATGTGACGCTCGGCGGGCACGGGGGTCAGCCCGCCGCGCGGGTCACCGCGATGTGCAGCTCGCGGCCCTCGATCTTCGCCGTCGCGCCATTGGACGTGCCGTCGTACGCGACGCTCGTCGCCAGCGTCTCGCCCGTCACGTACCCCTCGTGGTCGCGGATCGCCGCGAGCAGCTCTTCGTCGCCGCCGAGCACCAGCGCGATCCGGTCCTCGACCTCCAGCCCCGCGTCCTTGCGCGCGTTCTGGATCGCGCGCACGGCATCGCGCGCCAGGCCCTCGCGGCGCAGCTCGTCGTCGAGCGCCAGGTCCAGCGCCACCGCGTGGGAGCCCTCGCGTTCCAGCTGGTAGCCCTCCAGCGGCTGCATCGCCAGCGAGAGGTCGGCCTCGCCCAGGTTGTGGTCGCGTCCCTCGATCGAGATGCCGATCGTCTCGTCCGCGCGCAGCGCGCTCGCCACCGACACCGGATCGAGCGCCGCCACCGCGGCGGCGACCTGCGGCATCGCCTTGCCGAACTTCGGCCCGAGCGCCCGATAGTTGGGCTTGACTTCATAGGAGCCGAGCTCGTCGGCCTCCTCGACGAAGCGCAGTTCCTTGACGTTGAGCTCGTCGCGCACGACGTCGGCCAGACGCTCGATCGCCAAGCGCTCGCGGCCTGCGGCGACCACGACGGCCTCGCGCAGCGGCTGGCGGATCTTGATCTTCGCGGCGCCGCGGGCGGACAGCCCCAGGCGCACCGTCTCTCGCGCGATCGACATCGCGAACTCGAGGTCCTCGTCGCGGGCCGCCGCGTCGGCGACCGGGAAATCGGTCAGGTGCACCGACGGCTCGGACCCGTCGAGGTTCTCGTAGATCGCGTCGGCGATGAACGGGGTGAACGGCGCGAGCAGCTTCGACACGTCGAGCAGCACGTCGCGCAGCGTCGCCAGTGCCGCCGGGTCGCCGTCCCAGAACCGGCGCCGCGAGCGGCGGACGTACCAGTTGGAGAGATCGTCGACGAACGCGGCAATCGCGCGGCCGGCGAACGTCGCGTCGTAGGCCTCCAGGCGGTCGCCGACCTCAGCGGTCGTCGCCGCCAGGCGCGAGCGGATCCAGCGGTCGAGCTCCGTCTCCTCGCCGCCACCCTCGCCATTCCACCCCGACGCATTCGCGTACAGCGCGAAGAACCCGTACGTGTTCCACAGCTGGCGCAGGAAGAGCCGCACGCCCTCCCCGATCGCCTCCATGGAGAACCGGTAGCCGTCCCACGGCTGCTTGCTCGTGAAGAAGTACCAGCGCAGCGCGTCCGCACCGAACCGGTCGATGGGCTCGGAGGGGACAACGATGTTCCCCTTCGACTTGCTCATCTTCTGGCCGTCCTCGTCGAGGATCAGGCCGAGGCAGACGACGTTGTCGTACGGCGCCTCGTCGCGCAGCAGCACGCTGACGGCCAGCAGCGAGTAGAACCAGCCGCGCGTCTGGTCCAGCGCCTCGCAGACGAAGTCGGCGTGCGCGTGGCGCTCGTACTCCGCCGCGTTCGTGTGCGGCGCGCCCCACTGCGCGAACGGCATCGCGCCCGAGTCGAACCACACGTCGATGACCTCGGGGACGCGCGTCGCCGTCTTGCCGGTGGTGGGCGACGGGAAGGTGACGTCGTCGACGTACGGGCGGTGCGGATCGTCGAGCTTGACGCCGGACAACGACTCCAGCTCGGCGAGGGAGCCGACCACCGTGATCGACCCCTCCTCACAGCGCCACACCGGCAGCGGGGTGCCCCAGTACCGCTCGCGCGACAACGCCCAGTCGACGTTATTCGACAGCCAGTCCCCGAAGCGCCCGTGCTTGATGTGCGGCGGGTGCCAGCCGACCTGCTCGTTGGCGTCGAGCAGGTTCTGGCGCAGCTGCGAGGTCTTGATGTACCAGGACGGCTTGGCGTAGTACAGGAGCGCGGTGCCGCACCGCCAGCAGTGCGGGTACGAGTGCTCGTAGTCCTCGGCGCGCAGCAGCTTGCCGCGACGGCGGAGGTCGTCGATGAGGTCGTCGTTGGCGTCGCGGACCGCGACGCCCTCGTACTTGCCGATTCGCTCGTCGTACGTGCCATCGAGCTTCACCGGGTTGACGACCGTCAGGCCGTACTGCAGACCCAGCTGGTAGTCGTCCTCGCCGAACGCGATCGCGGTGTGGACGACGCCCGTGCCGTCCTCGGCGGTGACGAAGTCGGCGAGCAGGATGGTGTGGCCGCGCTCGCCGTACTCCTTGCCGGAGAGGAACGGGAACGGCGGCTCGTAGCGCACGCCGTCGAGCGCGGCGCCGGGGAAGCGGTCGATGATCTGCGCGTCCTCGCCCAGGACCTTCTCGACGAGCGCCTCCGCCAGGATCACGGGCGCCTCCAGCGCGCCCGTCTTCGCGCGGACATAGACGAGCTCCGGGTGCACTGCCGCGGCGGCGTTCGACACGAGCGTCCACGGCGTCGTCGTCCACGCCAGCAGCTCGTCGCCACGCTGCGCCGGCCCGCCGTCCTCGATGACCGGGAACCGGACGTAGACCGACGGGTCGATGACGTCCTTGTAGCCCTGCGCGACCTCGTGCGACGAGAGCGCCGTCCCGCAGCGCGGGCAGTACGGAACCACACGATGGCCCTCGTAGAGCAGGTCCTTCTCGTGGATGGTCTTCAGCGCCGCCCAGACCGACTCGACGTAGGACGCGTCCATCGTCCGGTACGCCTCGTCGAGGTCGACCCAGAACCCGATGCGCTCCGTGAGCTTGTCCCAGTCCTCGAGGAACTCGGAGACGGACGCCCGGCACTTCGCGTTGAACTCCGCGATGCCGTACTCCTCGATCTCCGCCTTGTTCGTGATCCCGAGCTGCTGCTCGACGGCGATCTCGACCGGCAGGCCGTGGCAGTCCCAGCCGCCCTTGCGCGTGACGTGCTTGCCGCGCATCGTCTGGAAGCGGGGGAAGATGTCCTTGAAGACGCGGCTCAGGACGTGGTGCGTGCCGGGCCGCCCGTTGGCCGTCGGCGGGCCCTCCCAGAAGACGAACTCGGGCGCGCCCTCGCGGCGGCGCATCGACTCCTGGAAGACGTCGCGCTCCTTCCACCGAGCGAGGACGTCGTGCTCGAGGTCGGGGAAGGACTGGTTGGGGTCGACGGGCTGGAACGGCACGGGAGGGGATTCTAGGTCTGATGCCCGACCGGCGGTCAGCGGATGAAGGGTCACGGCAATTGGTGATCCCATTGAACCCTGATAGCGTTTTTTGAATGATCGGCCCGCGCTACGCCAGGGGGGTGGGGATCGCGGCGGTCATACTCGCTGTCGTCCTGCCCGGTGCCGCACACGCGGCCGAACCCAGCTTCACCCTCTATACGGGTGCCGGCGCCCCGCAGCCAGCGTCCGCGCCGGATTCAGCCGCACACTTCGAGACCGACACGGTGCGGGCCTCGGTCTCGGACGACAGGCTGACGATCCACGCCGGGCCGCCCGAATCCCCGCGGACGGTGACAATCCAGCCGCCGTGGGGCAGCACGTTGGCCGCCAGCACCTTTCGAACGCGCGACAACCCGCACCCACCTGAGGGAACCGGAGGCCTGGGAGTGTCAGGCCCATCCGGCTGCTGGCCGGGTGGCCCCGGGTGGGTGGACATCGAGGAGCTCGAAGTCGAGCCCGACAAGACGGTCAGCAAGCTGCGGGTGCTCTTCATCTGCGGCGAGAGCTTCGGCGAGGTGCGGATCGGCGTCGACTCCCCGACCGCGGCGACCCGGCTGCAGCCTCAGCGGATCCGCTGGCCGATCGTGGAGCGAGAGCGCCGCGGCCTGACGGTGCCGGTGCTCGTCTCGCAGGACACCGGCAGCGCCGCGGTCGGCGCCGCCACCGTGATCGGACCGCAGGCCGCCGCGTTCCCGATCGTGGAGAACGAGTGCACGGGCAAGACGCTCACCGCCGGCCAGACTGTGCGATCTGGATCGAGCCTGACCCGACCGCAGTCGGAACCCACACCGCCGAGCTCCGCGTGCCGGTGGGGGCGACGACACTGACCACGCGCCTGGAGATCGAGGAAGCGGGACGCACCCGCCTGCTCGTCCGCTCCCGTGACGAGCACACCGTCACGGGCGGCGGCGACTGGTGGCTCGACCCGTCCGACTCGGTGTTCGACGTGGCCACGTGGTGGAACGGCCACATGCGCTACCGGACCACCCCACTGGACGGCGGCGAGGCGGAGGATGACTGGCACTTCGACCTGCGGACCCCCGATCGACGGCCGCTGGTCGAGGGCGGGACGTACCCGCTGTCACAGGCGACGAGGGACATCCGCGTGACGTCCTACGGGGCCGAGTGCTGGGCCGACGGCACGCTGACCATCCACGAGCTGCGTCCTGGTATCTGGTCGCGGTTCGACGGCCTATCGGCCGGGCTGTCCCTCAGCTGCCGCGGGGTCCCCGCGATGGATGTCCTCCTCGAGTACCGCGCGACGGGCCCCGAGCCGGCGTTCGCCGCGACCTTCCCGTTCGGCACGGCATGGACGTGGGGTCCCCTCGAGTTCCCACCGGACGACGAGGAACTCGAACCTCCGCCGGACGACGACGAGCTCGCGCTCCCGCCCGCGACGCCGGTGATCACGAGGCCGCCGACGGCACCGCCGACCCGCCGGCCGCTGGCATCGCGGCCTGTCAGGCCTCCCGCCGCGGCCTCGGCGCCCGTGGCCGCCCGGCCAGCGACGGCGGTGCGGTCCTGCCAGCGCGACGCTGGTCGAGCCTTGCGGCTACAGATGGGCACGTCACGCCACGACCGCCTCACCGGAACCACGCCCGGCGATCGCCTCCTCGGCCGCGCGGGGAACGATCGTCTGCTCGGCAGAGGCGGCGGAGACTGCCTCGACGGCGGCCCCGGCAACGACCGCATCTCCGGGGAGTCCGGGGACGACATGCTCATCGGCGGCGCGGGTAAGGACACGCTCGATGGCGGGCCCGGCAACGATGTCATCGTCGCCGGGCCGGGACGCGACATCGTCCGCTGCGGCTCCGGCCGCGACGTCGCCATCGTGGGACGCGAGGATCGCGTGCTCGGCTGCGAGCGTGTCACCCGGCGCTGACGTCGGGTGCACAGGTTGGGGTCGATCGTCTAGGTCCAGCCGCGCTCGCGCAGGTCGGCGAGGAGCTCGCCCGTAGCGTTCAGCGGTACGCGAATCTGCTCGGTGCCGCGTGTCGTCGCCAGGTCGATCGGGCGCGTAGCGGCCTCGAACCGGTCGTCGAGCGTCGCAAGCTGCGCGTGAAGGGGGTCGTTGGACGGCAGCTGACTCACGCGCTCGCGTAACCCCGCGTGGATGTCGAGATCGTTCGTGTAGTCGTAGATCGTGAGTTCGTAGCCACGCTCGATCTCCCCGACGACACCCGCCCAGTAGACGATGTCCCGCTCGGCCTTGTGCCGATCAGCAGTGCGGTCCTTGTGCCAGGGCAGGCGCATGGTGCGCATCGTGACAGCCGCCGCTCCGGATTTCCCTGTGTCACGAAGCCGACACAACGCGCCGTCATCCCGCGACGCATCACCGGTTGTCCCTCCAACCGCCACCCCCTCTGGAGGCCCACCATGCCGCTTCGCCGTCTCACTGCCCTGACCATCGCCGCCGCCGCGCTCGCCCCGGCCGCGGCCGCCCATGCCGCCCCGGGCGACACGACGCTCGTCAGTCGCGCCAGCGGCGCCGCCGGCGCGCTTGCCGACAGCACGGTCTTCAACCCGGAGATCAGCGCGGACGGCTCGACCGTCATGTTCTCCACCCAGGCCGAGAACCTCGGCGGGTTCGACGCGGACGACACGATCGACGTGTACAGCCGAAGCCTGGCGGCCAACCTCACGAGCCTGGTCAGCGCAGGCGACAACCCCATGCCCGCACTGCCCGACCTGGGCGGCGACGAGAACTCCTCCAGCCCGTCGGTCAGCGCCGACGGCCGGTTCGTTGCGTTCGTCTCGGACTCGACCAACCTCAGCCCTGACGACGAGGACGGCGCCGGCGACATCTTCGTCCGCGACCGCCTGACCAACACGACCGAGCTCATCAGCCGCGACGACGGCATCGCCGGTGACGCAGCAGATGACGACTCCCGCCGTCCGTCGATCAGCGCCGACGGGCGCTTCGTGGCCTTCGAGTCCGATGCGACGAACCTCAGCAACGCCGACGAGGACGCCACCTCGGACATCTTCGTCCGCGACCGGCAGCTGCACCAGACCGCGCTCGTCTCGCACGTCGAGCTCGACGGCGGCGACGACGACTCCACCCATCCCACGATCAGCCCGGACGGGAACACCATCGCCTTCTACTCCCAGGCGACCAACCTCTCCGACCAGGACCTCAACGACGTCACCGACGTGTTCGCCCATAACCGGGTCACCTACGACATCGAGCTGGTGAGCCGTGACAGCGCGGGCACTCCGGCGAACGCCGGCCCCAACTCCTCCGCCGCGCTGGCGCTCAGCCATGACGGCGACCGCATCGCGTTCATCAGTGCCGCGTCGAACCTCGCGCCCGGGGACGGGCCGAGCGTCGACGTGTTCCTCCGCGACCGGGCGGCGACCACGACGACGCTCGTGTCACCGGGCAACGCGGCGTCCTTCCAGCCGGCGATGAGCGCCGACGGCACGAAGGTCGCGTTCCACAGCTACGCGACGAACCTCAGCCCCGACGACACGGACGGCGCCGGCGACGTGTACGTCCATGATCTCGCGACGGGCGTGATCTCGCTGGAGAGCCGCACGTCCTCCGGCATCAAGGCCGATGGCGCGTCGGGTTCGGTGAGCATGACGGCCGACGGGCGCGCCATCGCGTTCTCCTCGTCCGCCGCGAACCTCGGAGCCACCGGCCCGGCGCAGGCCTTCGTCCGTGAGATCCCGGCGCCGGCCACGCCCGCAGGCGGCGACGGATCGGGCCAGGGCGGCACGCCCCAGAACGCGGGTGCCCCCGCCGCGCTCCCCGGCCAGCCGTCGACGTCAGCTCCGGCCAAGCCGCGTGTGCGCCGCACGGGCAAGCTGCGGCTCGGCAAGCAGGCCAGCACCTGCCTGCGCCGCGAGCGCCTCGTGCTGCCGCTGAAGCTCGTGGGCGCCACCCCCGGCGTGCGGATCACGAGCACCCGGGTGCAGGTCCTGGGCAAGAACCGGATCGCACGGTTCCTCAACCGCAAGACCGCCCGGCGGCCCGTCGTGCGCAAGCTCGGCGGCCGGAAGGTCCGCGTGCACATCATGGCCCGGACCAACCTCGGCCGGACGGTGACGCTGACGAAGACGTTCCGCGCCTGCCGCACGCGGTGAGCGGCTGACCGAACGGACGAACGCGCGGGGAACGATGTTCACCCGCGCGTTACGTCCTGTTCCACGTGCCCGCCCGCCCCGACCCGCTGCGTGCCGCCTTCCTCGTCTGCGACATCGTCGGCGCGACCGCGCTGGCAGACCGCATCGGCGATGAGGCCTGGCTCGATCTGCTCGTCGCCCACCGGGCGCTCGTGCGAGCCGAAGCCGAGCCGCGCGGGGGTGAGGAGGTCGCCTTCCGGACCGGCGGGTCGATCATCGCCTTCACCGGCGGCACCGACGACGCCGCGCAGTGCGCGATCGCCATCCAGCGGGCCTCCGTGGAGCACCCCGTCCGCGTCGGGCTGCACACCGGGTCGGCCCTGCGCCACGAGCGGACCGTCATCGGTCGTGCCGTGAACCACGCGTGCCGCCTCGCAGACGCCGCGCAGGCGGGCGAGATCCTCGTCAGCCCCCTCGCCGCCGGCGAGGCGGGCGCCCCCACCGAGCCCGTCACGCTGCGCTTCGGCGCGGCCGCCGGACGGCTGCCCGCGCGCCGCCTGGCCTGGGACCCGCTGCAGCTGCGCGGGCCGCGCCGGTTCGAACGCACCCCGAACGGTGTGCGGGGGGCGTGCGCATGACGGTGCTCACCACGCCTTCGGGGAGTGGACACGGTGCGCCCACAGGACTAGGTTCCATGGGCGCCGCCGATGTCGGCCCGGGCGGCCCTCCGGAGCGGCGCCACGACCATCCGTCGCCTGTCGCCATGTCTACACCGGAATCCATCAGCTCCCGCGTCGTGGGACGCGATCGCGAGCTGGAGGAACTCGAGAGCGCGCTCGGGCAGGCCCGCGACGGCCAGGGCCGCCTGTATCTCGTTGCCGGGGACCCCGGTGTCGGCAAGACCACGCTCTGCGAGGTTCTTCAGGAGCGGGCCGCGGCATCCGGCGCCACCGTGCACTGGGGGCGCTGCTGGGAGGACGGCGGGGCGCCCGCGTTCTGGCCGTGGGTGCAGATCGTCCGCGCGCACATCGCCGCGCTGAGCCCCGACGAGCTGCGGGCGACGCTCGGCCACGGCGCCGAGCCGCTCGCCCATCTCCTGCCCGAGCTGCGCGCCACGCTGCCCGAGCTCGAACACGCGACGACGACGACCGCGGGCAGCCCGGAGCAGCACCGCTTCGCGCTGTTCGACGCGCTGGGCACCCTGCTCGTCGCCGCCGCGCGGCAGGCACCGCCGCTGGTGATCGTCCTTGACGACCTGCATGCGGCCGACGAGCCGTCGCTGCGGGCGCTGCGCTTCGTCGCCCGCCACCTGCGCAGCGCGCCGCTGCTGCTGGTCGGCACGTATCGCGAGGCCGAGGTCCGCGAGCGGCCCGAGACGGCGGAGCTCCTGGGCGCCCTGACCGGGGACGCGCGCCGCGTGACCCTCACCGGGCTGGACGCCGACGCCGTCGGGGCGCTGGTCCACCGGCTGGCCGACGACGAGGTCAACCCCGCCCGCGTGGCAGAGATCGCCCGGGTGACGGAGGGCAACCCCCTGTTCGTCGACGAGATGGTCCGGCTGTGGGCCGGCGGGGCCCTGCACGGCGCGGCGACCGCACCCCTGCCCGACGGCGTGCGCCAGGCGATCCGCCGCCGCTTCGCCCCGCTGCCGGAGCCGACCCGCGAGACGCTCGAGGTCGCGTCCGTCCTCGGCCGCGAGTTCAGCGTCCCCGCCCTGCAGCCGCTCACCGCGCTGAACCGCGACCAGCTGGCCCACCGGCTCACCTCCGCGGTCGACCAGCACGTGCTGACGCCCGGCGCACAGCTGGGCCGCTACCGGTTCGGCCACGCCCTCATGCGCGAGGTGCTCTACGACGGCCTGCCCGCACCGCGCCGGATCGCGCTGCACCGCCGGGCCGGCGAGGCGCTCGAGGAGATCTACGCCAGCGACCCCGACCCGCACCTCGCCGAGCTCGCCCACCACTTCCTCCAGGCGGCCCCGGGCGGCGGCGTCCGGCGCGGCGTGGAGTACGCGCTGCGCGCGGGCCGGCGCGCACTGGACCAGCTCGCCTTCGAGGAGGCCGCCGCGCTGCTGCGCCGTGGCCTGGAGGCCGACGCGCTCGAACCCGAGGACCCGCGGCTCACCGGCGAGCTGCTCGTCGCGCTCGGGGAGGCCGAGATCCAGTCCGGGGCCCGCGCTGCGGGCCGGGAGACGCTCGACCGCGCCGCCGCGCACGCGCAGCGCCACGGCGACGCCGAGCTGCTCGCCCAGAGCGCGCTGACCCTCGGCAACTGGGGCCTGTCCCCGGGCGTCGTCGACGACCAGCTCGTCACCATGCTCGAGAGCGCGCTCACCGCCCTGCCCGAGGGCGACAGCGAGCTGCGCGCCCGCTGCCTCGCCCGCCTGGCGCTGGGCCTGTACTGGTCCGACCGCGCCGAGCACCGCCGCGCCCTCGGCGACGAGGCGTCCGCGATGGCCCGCCGGCTCGGCGACGACGCCACGCTCGCCGCGGTCCTCGCCGACGCGCACCTCGCCTCATGGGGACCGGACAGCGCCGAGGAGGCGATCGCGGTCAGCCGCGAGGTCCAGCGCCTGGCCGAGTCCGTCGGCGACGAGGAGCGCGCGCTGCACGCCCGCAGCTGGCGCGTGACGCCGCTGCTCGAGCTGGCCGACATCGCGGGCGTCGAGCGGCAGATCGCGACCTTCGCCACGCTGGCCAACGAGTCCCGCCAGCCGCTGAGCCTCTGGTACGCCCCGCTGCTGCAGGCGATCCGTGCCCTCATGCGCGGCGAGCTCGACGAGGCCGAGCGCTTCGAGCAGGAGGCCGCGCAGCGCATCGGCGAGGTCGAGGATTCGGTCGGCGTCCTGCTCATCGCCGGACAGATGTGGGTCCTGCGCCGCGAGCAGGGCCGCCTGGCCGAGATGCGCGAGCCGACCGCGGGGCTCGTGCAGGCCCACCCGAACATCCCGACGTGGCGCTGCGCACTGGCCGTCGTCGAACGCGACGCGGGCGACGCGGCCGCGGCGCACCATCACGTCCAGGGCATCATGGAGCGGGGCCTCGACGCGATCCCGCGCGACAACGTGTGGCTGCTCGCGCACACGCTGCTGGCCGAGGCCTGCGCGTTCGCCGGCACCCCGAGGTGGTGCGCGCAGATCGAGAAGCGCCTGGCGCCGTACGCCCACCTGCACGCCACGGTGCCCGACGCCGCCACGCTCGGCCCGGTCAGCCGCGCGCTCGGACTGCTCGCCGCCGCGCAGGGCGACCACGACCGTGCTCGGGCGTACTTCACCGACGCGGTTGCCTCCGCCCGCGCGGCCGACGCGCCCACCCTCGTCTCCCGCGCCCTCGTCGACGCCGCCGACGCACTCGCGGAGGCCGACCCCGTCGCCGCGCGGATGTGGGCGCGCGAGGCCCTCGTCATCGCCGAGCCGCTGGGCCAGGCCGGCGTCGCCGAGCGGGCGCGAGCGCGCCTGGGCCGAGAGGCCGAGCCCGAGACGACCCCGGAGGCGCCGGCCACCGCGGGCGCCACGCCGGGCAACGGACGCCGCACCGCGACGCTCCGCCGCGAGGGCGAGATGTGGGCGATCGATCTCGACGGCGGCACCCGCCACGTCCGCCACACGAAGGGCATGGACCACCTCGCCCGGCTGCTGGCCGCGCCGGGGACCGAGTTCCACGTCCTCGACCTCGTGGGCGGCGCCTCGGCCACCCGCGCGGCGGCCCCGCAGAGCGCGGCCGCCGCGGTGCAGGCTGGGCTGACGGTCAGCGGCGGCGGTGACGCCGGCGCGCTGCTCGACGACACCGCCAAGCGCGCGTACCGCGACCGCATCGCCGACCTGGAGACCGACCTCGCCGAGGCCGAGCGCTTCCACGACGACGAGCGCGCCGCCCGCGCCCGCGCCGAGCTCGACTACGTCGTCCAGGAGCTCAGCGCCGCCGTCGGCCTCGGCGGCCGCGACCGCCGCGCGGCCAGCGACGCCGAGCGCGCGCGGGTGAACGTCACGCGCGCGATCCGCTCGGCGGTCAAGCGCATCGCCGAGCAGGACGGAACGGTCGGCGGGCACCTCGACGTCTCGGTCCGCACGGGCCTCTTCTGCCGCTACGACCCGGACCCGGGCAGCTCCATCGCCTGGGACGTCCACGACTGACATGTCCACGGCCGAGCACCACGACGTCGTCGTCGTCGGCTCGGGATTCGGAGGGTCCGTCACCGCCTGCCGGCTCGCCGAGGCGGGGATGGACGTCTGCGTCCTGGAGCGCGGCAAGGCGATCGCCCCCGGAGAGTTCCCGCGCACCGCGCACCAGCTGCGCAACGCGTTCTGGGATCCCAGTGAGGGGCTGCACGGCATGTACGACGTGTGGTCGTTCAAGGAGCTCGGCGCCGTCGTCGCCAGCGGGCTCGGGGGCGGGTCGCTGATCTACGCCAACGTGCTGCTGCGCAAGGACCCGGAGTGGTTCACCGAGCAGCGCGACGGCGTGCCGTGGAGCTGGCCGATCAGCTACGCCGACCTCGCGCCGCATTACGACCGCATCGAGGCCGACCTCCAGCCGACGCCGTTCCCCGACGCCTACCTCGACCGGTCGCCGAAGGCCACAGCGTTCGCACAGGCCGCCGCGGGCGCCGGGCTGGAGACGTTCCGTCCCCCGCTGGCCGTCGCCTTCTCGGAGAACGGCGGGGCGCCCCGGCCCGGCCGCGCGCTGCCCGACGACGACAACCTCCACGACGCCGCGCGCCGCACCTGCACGCTGTGCGGCGAATGCGACCTGGGCTGCAACGACGGGGCGAAGCGGACCATGGACCTGACGTACCTCTCGCGCGCCAAGCGCGCCGGGGCGACGATCCGCCCTCGCACCGAGGTGCGGCTGATCGCACCGCGCCCCGAGGGCGGATACGTCGTCCGCGCCGTGACCCACCCCGAGGAGCGCGAAGGCACGCCGACGAACACGCACGACCCCGCGCTGTGCCCGCCGGTCACGCTGACATGCGACCGCCTGGTCCTCGCCGCGGGCACGCTCGGGACGACCTACCTGCTGCTGCGCAACCGCGCCCGCCTGCCGCACCTCAGCCCGACGCTGGGCACCCGCTTCAACGGCAACGGCGACCACATCGCCTTCGTCCGCCGCGCAGGTGAGGAGACCTCCGGAAAGGCGCGGCGACTGCGCGAGATCGAAGGCAGCCGGGGCCCCGTGATCACCACCGCGGCGCGGGTCGGCGACGACGCCTCCGGCATGGCGGGCTACTACCTCCAGGACGCCGGCTATCCCGCGCACACCGCGTGGATGCTCCAGCTCACCGGCATGCCCCGGGCGCTGTGGCAGGCCAAGCGCACGCTGCTGCGCGTCGCGCGCGAGCGCATGACCGGCCGGGTGGACCCGCACCTGGGCGCGGACATCGCCACGCTCTTCGGCGACCTGCGCACCCCGGCGGGGATGCTGCCCATCCTCGGCATGGGCCGCGAGGTCACCCACGCCCGCCTCTACCTGGATGGCGACACGCTGCTCACCGACTGGTCGCGCAAGCACGCCGGCCGCGTGTTCGGCCGGGTCCGCGCGGCGTCCCGGGCGATCGCCGACCAGCTCGGCGGCAGGTTCGCCGCCGACCCCGTCGGGCGCCGTCGCGCACCGACGGTCACCGTCCACGCCCTCGGCGGCGCGCCCATGGGCCGCGACGCGCGCGAGGGCGTCGTCGACGAGTACGGGCAGGTCTTCGGCCACCCCGGCCTCAGCGTCGCGTGCGGCGCGGCGATGCCCGGCTCCGTCGGCCCCAATCCGAGCCTCACCATCGCGGCGTTCGCCGACCGGCACGCCGAGCACATCCTGCGTCAGGAGGGACGGCTGTGAGCAGCCTGCGCTTCACCGAGGAGATGGACGGTCACCTGCTGTTCGACCCGGCCGAGAGCGATCATGAGCGCGGGCGGCGGCGGGGCGAGCAGGCCGGCACCGCGGTCATGTTCCACCTGACCATCGAGGTCGACGACACCGCCGCGTTTCACGCCGACCCCGCGCACCGCGCATCGGCGCGCGGCTGGGTGAAGCTCGGCGGGGAGGCGTTCGCCGTCACCGCCGGCGAGTTCAACCTGTTCCCCGACACCGACCACCCGCGCAAGCGGGAGATGCGCTACCGCCTGCCGTTCACCGGCGCGGACGGCCGCGCGATGGTCCTCTCCGGCGAGAAGCACGTGCAGGACGAGGAGGGCTTCGACGTCTGGCGCGACACGACCACGCTGCTGACCGAACTGCGCGACGAGGCGACCGGCGAGCGCGTGGCGATCGGCATCCTGCGCCTGACCGCCGGCGACTTCCTGCGCCAGATGACGACCGTCGGCTGGGACGGCACCGCCGCGCCGCTCGCGTTCGGGAGCTTCTTCGCGAAGAACCTGTGGCAGGCCTACGGCGCGCAGCGGCTGCCCGACACGCCGAAGCGCCGCGCGCCCGCGCCGCGCACCTCCCCGATCCCCCTACGCGAGGAGATCGTCCCCTACACGACCGAGGACGATTTCACCGGGCACCTGGTCCGCGTGCGTCACGCCGACCGCGAGCCCGACCTCGGCCCCGTCTACATGGCGGCCGGCTCGTCGGTGCGCACGAACATCTTCCGCGCGCCGATCGAGATCAACATCGTCGAGGCGCTCGTCGACGCGGGCTACGACGTGTGGCTGAACGAATGGCGGGCGAGCTTCGAGCACGCGCGCAACGCGTGGTCCCTCGACGAGGGCGCCCTGTACGACCACCCGGAAGGCGTCCGCACCGTCGTGCGCGTGACCGGCGCCGAGAAGATCAAGGCGCTCGTGCACTGCCAGGGCAGCTCGTCGTTCTTCATGGGCCTCGTGAGCGGGAAGATGCCGCAGGTCGACACCGTGGTCTGCAACGCGATGGCGCTGCACCCGGTCGTCCACCCGCTGTCGAAGGCGAAGATCGTGGGGCTCACGCCGCTGATGGGCCTCGTCGCCGACTACGTCGACATCAGCTGGGGCATCCGGCCGCAGAACTGGCTCTCGCACCTGATCCGCTCCTGGGTGCGCGCGACCAACCGCGAGTGCGACAACCTCGTCTGCCGGATCTCGAGTTTCTTCTACGGCTACAGCCGGTCGGCGATGTGGGACCACGCCAAGCTGTCGCGCGAGACCCACGACTGGCTGACCGACGAGTTCGAGTGGATCCCGATCCGGTTCTTCCGCCAGATGCGGCGCAGCATCCTGCGCGGGCACCTCGTGTGGGATCGCAAGCGCGACGGGGTACCCCGGGACCTGTGCGCCCAGCCACCGCAGACCGACGCCCGGATCACGTTCCTGCAGGGGACGTCGAACCGCTGCTTCTCGCCCGAGAGCCAGGCCCGGTCGTTCGCGTGGTTCGACCGCCATCAGCCCGGACGGCACCAGCTGCGCGAGATGCGCGGCTACGGCCATTTCGACTGCTGGATGGGCGACGACGCGCCGCGCGACGTGTTCCCGATCGTGCTCGACGCGCTCGCGGACGAGCCCGTCCCGGGGGTGAACATCGTTCCCTCCGCCGTTACGCCGGTTGCGTGACGGCCCGCAGACGCATGGAGAGAGCATGATCGGCAGCACGGCACGCAGCGGGCCCCAGGGGTCCGGGACAACCACCGCACCCGGCCCCGCCCAGCGGCCCTCCGAGCCCACCGCGCCGGCGCGCCCGACTCGGGACGACCACCGGCTCTTCCCGAGCGCCCCGGCCGCCTCCGCGCCGTATGACGAGCTGCGCGAGCTCGCCGCCCGGATGGAGCACGCCGACGGCCCCGTCGCGGCGATGCGCCCGCGCGAGAACCTCGCCATCCCCGCCGGCTACGCGCACCTGTGCCGGCTCGCCGAGCACGACCTGACGTTCGCGGCGTCCCCGGCCCGGCTCGACCTCGGCACGGTCTACGGCGACGGCCCCGACCGCCAGCCGTACCTCTACGACCAGGAGGACCCGGCCAAGTTCCGCCTCGGCCTGCGCGTCTCCGACCGCGGCCCCGAGGCCGGCCCCGACCTGCCGCGCATGGGCGACATCGCCGTGATCGCGGACGCGCGCAACGACGACGACGTCATCCTCGGCCAGCTCCACGGCCTGCTGCTGCGCTTCCACAACGCGGTCGTCGATGACGTTCGCGACAGCGGCACGACCACGGCGGCTGAGGACTTCGCCGCCGCCCGCCGGCTCGCGCGCTGGCACTACCAGTGGGTGATCCTCAACGACCTGCTGCCACGCCTGTGCGGGGAGGACGTCATGCACGACGTCCTCCACCGCGAGGAGTTCGTCATCACCACCGGCTGGTCGCCCGACCCCGCGCCGCTGAACCCGCTCGACCCGGGCCACCCGGTCAGCAGCACCACGGAGGTCGTCCGCCCGCGCCTGCGGTTCCATCGCGCCGGCCAAGCCCCGGCGGTGCCGCTGGAGTTCTCGGCGGCGGCGTTCGGGCTGGCGCCCGCGATGACGCGCACCGCCTACGTCCTCAACGAGGTCGTCGACGAGCTGCGCGACGGGCGGCCCGTGTCGACCTCGCGGCTCGCCGGCCACCGGCCGCTGCCGCCGCAGTGGGGCATCGACTGGCGCATGTTCTTCCGCACCAGCGGCGAGCCCCACCGGCCGCAGGCCGCGCACCGCATCGACGAGCGCGTCCACACCCCCGCGCTGCCCGCGCTGCTGGAGGGCGCCGCGCTGGGCCTTCCCTCGGGCCAGGCGGTCGCGGGCGCCATGTCCATCGACCCACTGCCCGCCTCCCGGCTCGGGCTCGCCGCGCTGCCGGCGCTCGAGCGCGCGACACCGCTCTGGTACTACGTCCTGCGCGAGGCGGGCGAGCTGTGCCAGGGCTGCTGCCTGGGGCCGGTCGGCGGGCGGATCGTCGCCGAGACGCTGGTCGGGCTGGTCGCCGACGACCCGGACGCGTACCTGCACGCCGAGCCAGGCTGGACGCCGACGCTGCCGTTCGCGGGCGACACCTTCCGGATGGCCGACCTCATCGCCGTGGCACAACGTTCCTGAACGACGTGCGCCCCGGGATCACGCCCGGGGAACATGACCGATGACGACGCTCCGTATCTCCGCGCGCTCTCCCGGTTCGCCGGGCGCGACCCGGGCCGCCTGACCGTTCCGGGACACAAGGGCGGGGTGGCCGCGTGCGGCAACCAGGTGGCGACACTCGGGGCGGCGGCGCACGCGCTCGATGTCCCGACGCTCATCCCCGGGGTCGACGTCGCAGGTGGCGACCAGACCGACGCCCTCGCGCACGCCGAGGCCCTCGCCGCCCGGGCGTGGGGCGCGCGGCGCACGTGGTTCCTGACCGGTGGGGCGTCGCAGGGCAACCTCGCCGCATGTCTGGCGGTCGCGCAGGGCGGACAACGGGTCGTCGTCCAGCGGACCGCGCACGGGAGCACGATCGACGGGCTGATCGTCGCGGGACTCGAGCCGATCTTCGTCACGCCGGAGGTCGACGAGCGGCTCGGCATCGCCCACGTCGTGACGCCGGCGTCTCTGGACCGCGCGCTGAGCTCGACGCCCGACGCCGCCGCCGCGTTCGTCGTCTCCCCCACGTACTTCGGCGCCGTGGCGGACATCGCGGCGCTCGCCGCCGTGGCACACGCCCACGGGGTGCCGCTCGTCGTCGACGAAGCGTGGGGCGCGCACCTCCCGTTCTCCGACCGCCTGCCCCAGGCCGCGCTGGAGGCGGGCGCCGACCTGGTGGTCTGCAGCCCGCACAAGCACCTCGGCAGCCTGACCGGCTCGGCGCTGCTGCACCTGGGCCGCGACGCGCGCGGGCTGGATGAAGCACGGGTGGCGCGCGCCCTGCGCCTGGTGTCGAGCACGAGCCCGAGCAGCCTGCTGCGCGCGTCCCTGGATGCCGCCCGCCGCCGCGCGGCCTGCGACGGCCCGGCGCTCCTGGACGGCATGATCGACGCGCTGGCCGAGCTGCGCGAGCGGATCGGCTGGGTGCCGGGGCTGCGGACCCTGGACCATGCCACGCTGGCCGAGATCGACGGCGTCGCCGGGCACGACCCGCTGCGCCTGGTGATCGACGTCCGTGACAGCGGCGCGCCCGGGCCCACCTGGGGCCGCCTGCTGCGCGAGCTCGCCGACATCGAGGTCGAACTCTGCGACGAGCACGTCGTCGTCGCCGTGTTCGGTCTCGGTGAAGACGTGGGCGCCACCGGGGACCGGCTGCTGCCGGCTCTGGCCCGCGCCCGCGCGCGGGTGGTGCGGCGTCCGGTCCGCGCCGCGCCGCTCGCGTCGACCCCGCGCCGCGCCCCGCGTCAGCGACTGAGGCCACGGGACGCGTTCCTCGCCGACCACGAGCCCGTCGCGCTCTGCGATGCCGTGGGCCGCATCGCCGCCGAGCCGGTCATCCCCTACCCGCCCGGCATCCCGCTCGTGCTCCCGGGAGAAGAGCTCGACGCGCTCGTGCTCGCCCGCGCGCGGCAGGCCGTCCGCGCCGGGATCGCCATCCGCGGCGCCGCCGACCCGCAGCTGCGGACCGTCCTCGTGGTCACGGAGGCCGACATCGAGGCGGCCGTCCCAGAACGCGCCACGACGACCGCGGCGCTCGTGTGATGGTCGGCCTGGCCCTCGCCATCGGCGCCAGCGTCGCCTGGGGCGGATCGGACTTCGTCGCGGGCCTCGCCTCGCGCAAGCGCCCGCTGCTGGCGGTGCTCGTCGGCTCGCAGGTCATCGGCCTCCTGGCGGTCATCGTGACCCTCGCGGCCGCGACACCGGCCCTCCCGCCCGGGCGCGCCATGCTGTTCGCAGCGGGGGCGGGACTCGCGGAGATCCTCGGATTCGCCGCGCTCTACCGCGGGCTGGCGCACGGCCCGATGGGCGTCGTCGCGCCGATCGCCGCCCTCGGCGGTGCGGTCCCGCTGACCGTCGGGCTCGTCATCGGCGAGCACCCCGGCGCGCTCGGAGCGGCCGGGCTGGTCGTGGCGCTCATGGGCGTCGCGCTCGTATGCACCGAGCGCGAGCGCGGCGAGGGGCCCGTCCTGCGCGGCCTGCTGCTCGCCGGCGCGGCGGCCGTGAGCTTCGGCCTGTTCTTCGTGCTCATGGCGTCCGCCACGGACGCGGGCGGCGCCACGTGGGCGGTCGCCTCCAGCCGCGTGGCGTCAGTCGCGATGCTCGTGGTCGTCGTGGCCGTGGCCGGCGGGGTGCGACTCGCGGCCGCCGACGTACCGCCCATCGCGGCGATCGGCCTGCTCGACATCGGCGCGAACGCCCTGTTCGCCGTCGCGCTGACCGCCGGGATCGATCCGGTGGTGAGCGCGGTCGGGTCGCTCTATCCGCTGACGACCGTGCTGCTCGCCCAGCTCGTGCTCGACGAACGGCTGTCGCGGATGCAGGGTGCCGGGGTCGCGACGACGCTGGCGGGCATCGGCGCCGTCGGACTGACGGGAGCGGGCGGCTGAGCCCTACGCGGCGGCGGCGAGCTTGCGGCAGATCTCCGTGAGCGAGCGCTTCTCGTCCTCATCGAGGACGCTGAACGCCTGGGCGACCCGCTCGGTGTGCTCGGGGAACAGCCGGTCGACGAGCTCGCTGCCCGCCTCGGTGATCTCGACGAGCACCATGCGCCGGTCCTCGGGCGGACGGCGCCGGGTGACGAAGCCGCGCTGCTGCAGCGTGGAGACGACCTCCGTGGCGTTCGCCTTCGATGTGCGCAGCCGGTGGCGCAGCGCCCGCAGCTCGAGCTCACCGCCCGCCGTCGTGAGCACGACGAGGACCGAGAACCCGGTGGCGGACAGACCTTCGCGCTCGAGGTCGGCGCTCAGGCGCCGGCGGACCGACGACTCCGCGCGAATCAACGATTCCAGCGCGCGGTGGGCCAGGAGATCGCCGGGGTGCAGGGTCATGGGCCGGGGCGAACCGTATCCCTCGACCCGGACGTGGGGATACGGTGCCGCTATGCCGCCCGCAGCCGCCACCGGATTCCGCGCCGCCGTCGAGTCGCGCGACATCGACGCCTTCGCCGAGCACCTCTCGCCCGACGTCGTCTTCCATAGCCCCGCCGTCTTTCACCCATACGTGGGCCGCGAGACCGTCGAGGCGCTCCTGCGCCTCGTGTTCGTCACCTTCGAGGACTTCCACTACACCGACGAGCTCGACCAGGGCGACGACACCACCGCGCTCATCTTCCGGGCGAAGGCCGGTGGCAAGGAGCTCGAGGGGATGGACCTCGTGCGCATCGGCGACGACGGGCTCATCGCCGACTTCACCGTCATGATCCGCCCGCTGTCCGGGCTGATCGCCCTGGCCCAGGAGCTCGGCCCGAAGGTCGAGGCCGCGGGCCTGAAGGCGACGCCTACCTGAGTTCCCGGTCGACGGCCTGGAGGCCGTCGCGCAGGCCCTGCGTGAGGGCCTTGCACACGAGCGGCACGAGCCCCGGGATCGCCGAGGAGATGCGGATCCGGTAGTCGAGGTGCGTGCCGCCCGACGGCGTGGCGGTGAAGCGCATGATCCCGACGTGGTGGCGCAGCGGGGTGACGCCGGAGGTGATCCGGTAGACGATCCGCTCGCCGGGCACGAACTCCACGACCGACTCGACGAAGGGCAGCAGCGGGCCCATCTTCATCTCGCGCGACGAGCCGACGCCGTTGCGCTCGCCGTCGGTCCCGTCGGTCAGCCGGCGGATCTTCGTGCCGGGGAACAGGGTCTCGAGCTGCTCGTGCTCGGCGAGGCGGGCGAAGACCCGCTCGACCGGAGCGGCGAAGTCGTGTTCGACATGGACCCAGGAAGCGCGCATCTGCGCATCCTCCCGGATCGGAGGACGGGTGTGGCTAGCCCTCGAGGACGACGATGGCCGACGGCGCGGGGCCGCACCGGCCGATCCGGGCGCTGAAGCGCACACCGAAGACCCCGAGCGGCCGGACCCGCACGCGCGGGACGTCACCATCTCCGGGCTGACCCGACGCGGCGCTGAGCACCAGCTCGATCAGGCTGCCGCCGCCGTTGGCGTTCGCGTCAG
>JAEMQS010000079.1 GCA_016463765.1 Solirubrobacteraceae bacterium
CCGACAGGTAGACCTTCGAGGCTTCGAGGATCTCGGCGTACCAGTCGTCCTGCGGGGTGAGGCTGTTGCCGAACAGCCAGACGAGCCGGTCCATCCCGACGCCGTAGAGGGCCAGGTAGCAGTCGTCGCGATCGCGGAAGTGCTCGTAGAACGTGCGGCGCGAGGCCCGTGCGTGACGGACGACGTCGGCGACGGTCGTGGCCGCGAGACCGCGCTCGGTGATCGAGGCGACCATGCCGACGAGGAGCCGCTCTCGTGCTGTCGTCGGCGGACCGTCGGTCAGCACGGTCCATACCGTTGCAGCCTCCTCCGCAGAGATCGCGGAGGGCGGCCGGCGCTCCTCCCGGTCTCGTGACATGCGGTCACGGTACCGCGTGGCACCGGGGTTACGGCTTGACACTCCGTCAGGCTCCGGGTACGTTCTCGTACCTGAGACGGTACATCCCCGTACCCCCTCTCGCACGCGACGCGCCGGGCTCGGGCGCGTCGCCACGGACAGGGCGAGGCCGGCGGTTCATCCTCATCGAATCCGCCGGCCGCCCGCCGTCAGCGCGGGGTGAGCACGACCGACCGCAGCAGGTGGGTGATCGTCGGTTCGAGCGCCGGCAGGCGCTCGGCGCCGCCCAGGTCGAACGCCCGCAGGACCAGCTCGTTGATCCCACCCACCACCGCCGCGGCGCTCTCCATCGTCAAGGGCTGGATGGCCGCGCCCGGCTGCAACTCGGCCGCGCGCGCGAAGAGGCCGCGCATGTCCCGCGCCGACCGCTCGTGCTGCTGACGCCGTGCGGCCAGGCAGGCGTCGCCGCCGGCGACGATGTCGCTGAGCGCCGCCCGCGCGATCGCCGGCCCGGCGGCCATGTAGGCGAGATAGACCCGGGACAGCGTCGTGATCAGCTCGTCGACGGGCATCGCCGGATCGAGCGCCTGCTCCTGCGCGGCCGCCAGGCCGTCGCACGCCTGCGTGTAGAGCGCGACGAAGCACGCCTCCTTGTCGGCGAAGTGCTCGTAGAAGGTGCGCTTCGACGTGCGCGCGTGCCGGACGATGTCGTTCATCGTCACGTCGACCAGACGGCGCTCCTCGAGCGCGTGGGCGAGCCCGCCGATGAGGCGGTCGCGCACGGCGAGCCCATCCGTGGCCGCGGACGTCGTGGTCATGCCCCAACCGTATCTGTCTCAGAGGCGCTGCACCGGGCACCCCCCAGCGCGGGCGACCGGGGCTAGCCTGCACCCGATGGAGGCCGGCGCGAGCAGCGGAAGGATCGCCACCGCGATGCGCCGGCACCCGGTCATGGGCGCCGCGTTCGGCGTGTGGCTCGCCACCCTGCTCGGGTTCCTCGCGATCGGCGCGGTCCTGCCGGTGCTGCCGCGCTACGTGAAGGGCCCCGTCGGCGGCGGCGACGTCGCCGTCGGCATCGTCATCGGCGCCTTCGCGATCTCCGCGGTCGTCGGGCGGCCCATCGCCGGCCGGCTCGCCGACCTCTACGGCCGCAAGCCCGTCGTCCTCGCGGGCCTGCTGCTGATGTCCGTCTCGGGCGCGCTGCTGCTCGTCCCCGGCGGCGTCGCGTGGCTCGTCTTCGCGCGCCTCGTGGTGGGCGTCGGCGACGGCTGGCTCTTCACCGCGGCGGTGACGTGGGTCGTCGACCTCGCGCCGGCGGATCGGCGGGGCCAGACGATCGGGCTCTTCGGCATCGCGGTGTGGGGCGGGCTGAGCGTCGGCAGCGTGCTCGGCCAGGCCGTGTACGACGCCGCCTCCTACGACGCGGTCTGGCTGCTCGCCGCGGGCCTGCCGCTGGCCGGCGCGGCCCTCGCGGTCCGGCTGAAGGACCCGCACGTGAAGGTGCCCGCCGCAAGCCAGCCCGGGTTCTCGCTGCCGCGCGAGGCCGTGGCGCCGGGCATCGCCCTGGCGCTGGCGAACATCGGCTTCGGCACGATGGCGGGCTTCGTCGTCCTGCATCTGGACGCGCGCGACGTCGCCCACAGCGCCACCGTCTTCACCGCGTTCGCCGCCGCGGTCGTCCTGACGCGGCTGTTCGCGGGCCGCGCGCCGGACCGCTTCGGGGCGGCGCCCACCGCCGCCGTCGCGTTCGCCGCCGAGGCGATCGGGATGGCGATCCTCGCGCTCGCGGAGAGCTTCGGCGTCGCCCTCGCGGGCGCGCTGGTCATGGGCGCCGGCTTCTCGCTGCTGTTCCCCGCCCTGGCGCTCGCCGTGGTCAGCCGGGTCGACGAGCGCCAGCGCGGGGTCGCCCTCGGCGCGTTCACGGCGTTCTTCGACATCGGCGTCGGGGTCGGCGGCCCGCTCGCGGGCGCGGTGGCCGCGGCGTCGGGGTACCCGGAGGCGTTCTGGATGGGCGCCGCATGCGCGGCCGTCGGCGGCGTGATCGCCGCCCGCAGCGCGCGCGGCGCCGGGACCGTCCAGGCGCCACCGGCCGCCACCCCCGGCTAGGGGGTTGCTTCACGCAACCTGCCGGGTAGCATGGATGGGATGCTCCCGAACACGTACGAGGGCCAGAACTGCTCGATCGCCCGCGCGCTCGAGCTCGTCGGTGAGCGCTGGACGCTGCTCATCCTGCGCGAGGCGTTCCTCGGCGTGCGGCGCTTCGACCGTTTCCAGTCGCGCCTCGGGATCGCCCGCAACGTGCTGCGCGACCGGCTCGGGCGCCTCGTCGAGGAGGGCGTGCTCGAACGCCGCCAGTACCAGGAGCGCCCGGCGCGGTACGAGTACCGGCTGACGGAGAAGGGCCGCGACCTGTGGCCGACCGTCATGGCGCTCGCCCACTACGGCGACCGGTACTACGCGCCGGAGGGACCCCCGAGGATCTTCACCCACCGCGCGTGCGGCGGGGAGCTGGACGACCGGCGGCGCTGCACCCGGTGCGGCGCCGACGTCGGGTTGCGCGAGGTCGAGATCGCCGCCGGGCCGGGCGCGATCGCGGCCGACGAGATCATTCCGGCGTAGCGCCCGCCACGCCCGCCGCGGCGGCCATGTCCAGCCAGACGCATTCCTCGCCCGAGGAGCGCAGGAGCTTCGCGGAGATGCGCGCGAGCGCGGCGAGATCCTCCTCGTCGAGGTGGCGGCCGAACTGCTCCTCGACGAGCTCGAGCAGCACCGGCGACGCCGTGGCCTCGGCCTCGTGGCCGGCCGCGGTCAGCCGCGCGTAGGTCGCGCGCCGGTCCTCGGGCGGGGTGATCCGCTCGACCAGGCCGGCGTCCTCCATCCGGGCCACGAGCCGCGTGGCGCCGCCGCGGGAGACGAGCAGCTCGTCGGCGAGCTCGTTCATGCGGCGCCCCTCCTCGGGCGCGCCCGCGAGGCACGCGATGACCTCGTACCACCCCATCGGGAGACCCGTCCGGGCCTCGAGGACCGGGGCGATCCGGTCGATCGTCCGCGCTTCGACCTGGAGCAGGCCATAGAAGGCGAGGAAGGCCGGCGTCTTGAGGTGATCACCCATCGTGTCAGAAATTGTAGCGGAAACAGTTGACAACGCAATCCTTAGCTGGTTGTCTTGCCGCAGCAACAGTTGACGCGGTAACCATTGCTGCTGCAACACCATCTCCTCCCCAGGAAGGCCGACCGCCATGCCCGCCTCACCCGCCTCAGCTCCTCCACCGATCCCCCCGACGCCGCTCGGCCGCCTCGCCGGAGCGATCGCCCGCCGCCGCGCGGTCGTCATCGGCATCTGGGTGGCCACCCTCATCGCGGTCGTGGCGCTCGCCCCGCGCATCGCGGGCGAATGGAGCGCGAACTACGCGACGCCCGGGTCGGACTCGAACACCGCCGAGGAGCTGCTCGACGCGCGCTTCCCCGAGCGGTCGGCCAACACCCTCGACGTCGTCTGGCAGACCGCCGCGGGCACGAGCGCCGCGGCCGCCGACCGGCAGATGAACACCGTCCTCACCGAGCTGCAGGGCCTCGAGCGCGTCGGCGACGGCGTCACCGCGGCGGCGGCCGAGCGCTCCCCCGACGGGCGCACCGCCGTCGTGCGCGTGCCCCTGGAGGACCGGCCGGCGAACGTCGCGGAGGCCAGCGGCGAGGAGCTCGTCGCGATCGCCGAGCGCGGCGCCGGAGCCGGTGTCGACATGGCGCTGGGCGGCCAGGTCATGGAGGAGTCCGAACAGGGCGCGATCTCCTCGGAGGGCATCGGCCTGCTCCTGGCGCTCGTGATCCTGCTCGTGACCTTCGGCTCGGTGGTCGCCGCGGGCCTGCCCATGCTCACTGCCCTGTTCGGCATCGGCATCGCGGGCGCGCTCATCACGGTCCTCGCGGCGGTCGTCGACACGCCCGAGTGGTCCGAGCAGGTCGCGGCGATGGTCGGGATCGGCGTCGGCATCGACTACGCGCTGCTCATCGTCACGCGCTACCGCTCGGCGCTGGCCGCGGGTCGTGAGCCCCAGGACGCGATCGTCGAGTCCGTCTCCACCGCCGGCCGCTCCGTCCTCATCGCCGGCACCACCGTCGTCGTGTCCATGCTCGGGCTGTTCCTCATGGGCCTGCCGTACCTCTACGGGGTCGCCCTGGCGACGAGCCTCGCGGTGCTCACCGTCATGCTCGCCTCGCTGACCCTCCTGCCCGCGCTGCTCGCGCTGGCCGGCCGCCGCATCGAGCGCCTGCACATCCCCGGCGTGCGGCGCGGCAGCGGGAGCGACGGCGCGTTCGCCGCGCGGTTCAGCGGGCTCGTGCAGGGCCGGCCGTGGGCCGCGCTCGCCGTCGGCCTGCTCGCCGTCGCGGCGCTCGCGCTGCCGGTCACCGGCCTGCGGCTCGGGTTCCCCGACGCGGGCAACGACCAGGCCGAGCGCGAGACCCGGCAGGCCTACGACATGATCGCCGACGGGTTCGGCGCAGGCGCGAACGGCCCGCTGCTGGTCGTCGCCGATCTGACCGACGGCGAGGGCGACGGAGCCGGCGCCGTGGCGCAGCTGCGCACGCAGATCGCCGCGACCGACGGCGTCGCCGCCGTGTCCGCCCCCGTGCTCAACGACGCGAAGGACACCGCGCTGCTCAGCGTGCAGCCCGCGAGCTCGCCGCAGTCCACCGCGACCGAGGACCTCGTCGCCGACCTGCGCGACGAGGTCGCCGCCGCCCCCGGCCTGGAGGCCCACGTCGGCGGGTTCACCGCGAGCACCGTCGATCAGTCCGAGGTGACGGCCTCCCGGCTGCCGCTGTTCATCGGCGGCGTCGTCGGCCTCTCGTCGCTGCTGCTCCTCGTCGCGTTCCGGTCGGTCCTCATCCCGGTGAAGGCCGCCGCGATGAACCTGCTGAGCGTCGGCGCGGCGTACGGCGTCGTCGCGCTCGTCGCCGAAGGCGGAGCGCTCGGGCAGCTCGTCGGGATCGACAACCCCACCCCCGTCCCGCCGTTCATCCCGGTGATGATGTTCGCGATCCTGTTCGGGCTGAGCATGGACTACGAGGTCTTCCTGCTCTCCCGCATCCGCGAGGCGTGGCTGCGTGACGGCGATGCCCGGGGCGCGATCACGGAGGGCGTGGCCGGCACGGCCCGCGTCATCACCGCGGCCGCCGCGATCATGGTCGCCGTCTTCGGGGCGTTCGTCCTCAGCGACGAGGTGTTCCTGAAGCTCATCGGCGTCGGCATGGCGACGGCGATCCTCGTCGACGCGACGATCATCCGGATGGTCCTCGTGCCCGCCGTCATGCAGCTGATGGGCCGCCGGACCTGGTGGATGCCCGCCTGGATGGAGCGGGTCGTCCCGCAGGCCGAACTGGAGCCGGTCCCGGCCCGGTGAGCCGGGACGTCGGGGGCGGGCGGGAGGATGGCTCGCCTGCCCCCGACATGCGTGGAGGTCGTTCATGCCCCCCGAGCCGTACCCCGTCACCTACGACGTGGCCTATCCGGACCGCGAGCTCAACCGCCTGACGACGTTCTTCCGGATCTTCACCGTCATCCCCATCGCGATCGTGCTCGGCGCGGTCAGCGGCGCGACCTGGTCGTCGACCTACGAGGGGACGACGACGTACGGCGCGGCCGCCGGAGGGATCCTCTTCGGCGGCCCGCTGCTGATGATCCTCTTCCGCGAGAAGTTCCCGCTGTGGTGGCAGGAGTGGAACCGTCAGCTGCTGGGCTTCGGCCTGCGGGTGCACGTCTACGTCGCCCTGCAGAACGACCAGTACCCGTCGACCGACGAGGCGCAATCCGTCGCGCTGCACGTCCCGGAGGTCGACGCCAAGACCGAGCTCAACCGCTTCCTGCCGCTGGTGAAGTGGTTCCTCGCGATCCCGCACTACATCGTGCTGCTCTTCCTGGGGATCGCGGCGTTCTTCGTGATCGTCTTCGCGTGGTTCGCGATCCTCTTCACGGGCCGCTACCCGAAGGGGGCGTTCGACTTCGTGGTCGGCGTGCAGCGCTGGTACGTGCGCGTGGTCTCCTACGCGCTGCTGCTCGTGACCGACCGCTACCCGCCGTTCAGCCTGCAGCCCTGAGCCGCGCCTCCAGCTCGTCCGGCGGCAGGGGCCGGTCGAGCAGGAAGCCCTGGGCGTACTGGCAGCCGAGCTCCTTCAGGCGGTCGAGCTGCGCCTCGGTCTCGACGCCCTCCGGGATGACGTCGACGCCGAGGGCGCTCGCCATCCGGACGATGGCGGTGACGATCGCGAGGTCGCCGCTCTCGTCGTCGGCGATGCCGTCGATGAACGAGCGGTCGATCTTCAGCACCTCGATCGGGTAGCGCTTGAGGTAGCTCAGCGACGAGTACCCGGTGCCGAAGTCGTCGATGACCAGGCGCACGCCCAGGCGCTGGAGCCGGCGCAGGGTGTCGGCGGTGGTCTGCGCGTCCTCGATGAGCACGTGCTCGGTGATCTCCAGGCCGACGTCGTTGGGGTGCAGGCCGGCCTCTTCGATGGCCTCCGCGACGGTGTCGACGATGTCGTGCTGGGTGACCTGCCGGGCGGACAGGTTCACGGTGATCCGCAGGTCCTCGGCGGCGTCGACCGAGCGGCGCCAGCGGGCCAGCTGGCGGCACGCGCGCTGGAGCACCCACGCGCCGAGCGGGACGATGAGCCCGCTCTCCTCGGCGATCGGGATGAACTGGTCGGGGCCGACGAGCCCGCGCTCGGGGTGGTTCCAGCGCACGAGCGCCTCGCAGCTGGCGATGCGGCCGGAGCGCAGGTCGTGGATCGGCTGGAAGAAGAGCTGGAGCTCCTCGCGGTCGAGCGCGCGGCGCAGCTCGTTCTCGACCTGCAGGCGCGCGACGGCACGCGCGCGCATGCCCTCGTCGAAGACCTCGTACCGGCCGCGGCCGGCCTCCTTCGCGCGGTACATCGCGGCGTCGGCGTCGCGCAGCAGCTCGGAGGCCTCGATGTGCGAGTCGGCCACCACGAGGCCGACGCTGGCGGTCGCGAACTGCTGCTCGCCTCCGAGCGCGAACGGCCGCAGGAAGCACGCGCCCAGGCGCTCGGCCATCTCCTGCGCCTCGCGCTCGTCCTCGAGGTCCTCGCACAGCACGGCGAACTCGTCGCCGCCGAGGCGGGCGACGGTGTCGCTCGCGCGGACCGCGCCCGACAGCCGCGGCGCGACCTCGCGCAGCAGTTCGTCGCCGACGAGGTGGCCGAGCGAGTCGTTGATGAGCTTGAAGCGGTCGATGTCCAGCAGCAGGACTGCCAGCGGGGACCGATCGCGCTCGCTGCGCGCCAGCGCCTGCGCGAGACGGTCGCGGAACAGGACGCGGTTCGGCAGCCCGGTGAGCGGGTCGTGCATCGCGTCGTGGCGGGCCTGGTCCTCGGCCCGGCGGGCGGCGATCGCCGTCGCGAGAACGTGGGAGACGGCCTGGAGCAGGTTCGTGTCGTCGTCGGTGAAGACCCGGCGTTCCGTGCTATACGCGCCGAGCATGCCGAGCGGGCGGTCGCGTTCGCCGAGCGGCACCGCCGTGCCGCTGACGATCCCGTGCTCGCGCAGCGGCTCGATCATCACGCCACGCGGGTTCTCGTCGAGGTCGAGGAACGTCACCGGTCCGCGCTCGAGGCGGCGGAACGCGGCGGTCCGGACGTCGTCGGGCGCGCGCATGCGCGAGCCGAGCATGCCGCTGTTCAGCCCGACGCCGGCGGCGACGAGCATCTCGTGGCTGCCGCGCTCGAACTCCAGGACGACGGCCAGCGGCACGTCGAGGGTGCGCGAGACGGCCTCGCAGGCCTCGCGCAGCAGGTCGGGGACCGGCATGCCGGTCAGGGCGCGCTCGCCGAGCGCGGCGACCGCCGACTGCTGGGCCAGGCGCCGCTCGAGTTCCTGCGCGTCGCGCCGGCGCGCGGTGATGTCCTGCGTGGAGCAGCGCACCTCGGCCACCCGGCCGTCGTCGCCGGTGATCCCCGCGCATGTGGTCTCGAGCCAGCGCACGTCCCCGCGCGCGTTGCGCAGCCGGTACGCGACCGTGACGGTCTGCCCCGCGCGCACGGAGGGGTCGATCTCCCCGCGGACCCGCGCGCGGTCGTCCTCGTGGACCAGCTCGTAGATCGACCGGCCGACGAGCTCCTCGGGCTCGATCCCCAGCTCGCTCACCGACGGCGAGACGTAGAGCACGGTCCCGTCCGGGGTGTGGCGGGTGACGATGTCGGTCGCGTGCTCGGCCAGCGAGCGGAACGCCGTCTCGCGCTCGCGCAGCTCGAGCTCGGCCTGCTGGCGCTGGGACGCGTCGAACGTGACGACGAGGCCGCCGACCACGGTGCCGTCGCTGTCGACCACCGGCGACGCCACCGCGAGATGCAGGGCGCGCTCGTCCGGCGTGGACAGCTCGAAGCGCCGGTCCTCCCCGGCGAGCACGGCACGCCAGACGGTCTCGGACGGCGCGACGACCCCGTCGGGCAGCACGTCGGAGATCAGGCGGCCCCGGCCCGGCCCGTCGACGACCCGCAGCGCCTCGTCGAACCGGTGGACGCCGACGCCCGGAACCGCGCCCGCGTCCGCACCTGCGGCCGTGGCACGGCCGTGTTGAGGGACAGAGGAGTCGCGCCGGGTCGGCACCGTCACGAGGCCAACTATCGGCAATTTGCCCTGCTAACTCAAGGTGGCACGTCGGCACTCGTCGCCCAGACCCCCCGAAACACCTGCGCCCACCGGCCGGTCTGAGGACTACGCTCCGCGCATGACGCCCAAACTGGACACCGCCGGCACGCTCGAGCGGATCTTCGAGATGTACTCCCGGCAGTTCGGCGTGCTGCTGCCCGCCGCGCTGATCATCTACCTGCCCGTCGCGATCTTCCAGGTGATCGCCGGCACGAACTTCGTCCTTTTGCTGCTCGCCTCGATCTTCGCCCTGATCGCCGGCACGCTGTTCCAGGGCGCCGTCGTCCAGGCCGTCCGCGACATGCAGGACGGCAAGCGTGATTTCTCGGTCGGCGAGCTGATCTCGTCGGCCGTGCCGTTCATCGCGCCGCTGCTCGGCGCGGGCATCCTCGCGGGTCTGGGCATCGGCATCGGCCTCATTCTGCTCATCGTCCCGGGCCTGTTCCTGCTGACGATCTGGGCCGTCATCGCGCCGGTCATCGTCATCGAGAAGACCGGCATCATGGCGGCGTTCGGGCGCAGCCGGGAGCTCGTGAAGGGTCAGGGCTGGCGGGTCTTCGGCGTCCTCATCGTGATGTTCCTCATCACGATCATCGCCCAGCAGATCCTGCTGGTCATCGGCGAGGGCATCGGCGACGAGATCGGCCGGGGCGTCGGGTTCCTCGTGGCCGCGACGCTCACCGCGCCGCTCGGAGCGCTCACCGCCGCGATCCTGTACTTCACGCTCAAGGGCCTGAAGGGCGAGGCCGCCGCGCCGCCGGTCGAGTCCGCGCCGCCCGCCGACTCGCCGTTCGGCGGTCCGGCATCGGGCGGTCCGTCGCCCTTCGGCCAGTAGCCGGGACATGGACACCGCGCTCGTCGCGCCTCGGCCCGGCGGGCGCACCTTCACGGCGGAGGTCATCGCCGGGCTCGGGGACACCGCGCCCGGCGGCCGGGTCCGCGTCGACGCGATCGCGCGGTGGCTGCAGGACGTCGCCTACCGCGACGTCGGCGACGCCGGGCTGCTCGACGACGGCACGTGGATCGTGCGGCGGCTGCGGATGCGCGTCGAGGCGTTCCCGCGCTTCGACGAGCGCTGCGAGCTGACGACCTTCTGCAGCGGCGTCGGGGCGGTGCTCGCCGAGCGCCGCACCACGGTCCGCGGCGACGCGGGCGCGCACATCGAGGCAGTCGCGTTGTGGGTCCATCTCGAGCCCGGCGGCGACGGCCTGCGACCGCCGTCGGACGCCTACCGCGAGGTGTACGGCACGAGCGCGGGCGACCGCCGCGTGCGCGCGCGGCTCTTCCATGACCCCAAGCCACCAGATGGCGTGCCCGCGCGACCGTTCGCCTTCCGCGCCGCCGACCTCGACGTCGCCGACCACGTCAACAACGCGGCCTACTGGACCGCGCTGGAGGAGCTGCTCGCCGATGCCGATGATCCGGCCGTGCCCTTCGACGCCGAGATCGAGCACCGCGCGCCCGGTGACGCCGGCACCGTGACGATTGCCGGCGACCCCGCCGCGGCGTGGATCGTCGACCAGGCCGGCACGACCCTCGCGACCATCAGGGAGCTCACCGCATGACCGTCTCCGACGACCGCTACCTGCCGATCGCCGAACACGGCCTGATCGGCGACCTCCAGACCGCCGCGCTCGTGGACACGCGCGGGACGATCTCGTGGTTCTGCTGCCCGCGCTTTGACTCGCCGAGCATCTTCGCCTCGCTCCTGGACGCCGACGGCGGCGGGCACTTCTCGATCACGGTCCCGGGCGATGACGTTGTCGTCAAACAGTTGTACCTGCCCGACACGGCGATCCTGGTGACACGGTTCCTCACCCCGGGCGGCGTCGGCGAGGTCGTCGACTTCATGCCGATCAGCGACCCGTCGGTCGCGACGGACCACCATCGCATCATCCGCGCCGTCCGGGTGGTGCGCGGCGAGGTCACGTTCGAGATGGAGTGCACGCCGCGCTTCGACTACGGGCGCCGCGACCACGGGCTGCACCTCACCGACCACCACGCGGTCTTCACCACGCCCGTCCAGGAGATCACGCTCCAGTCGACGGCGAAGCTCGAACGGCTCGGGGAGCACGACGTGCGCGCGACGTTCACGCTCGCCGCCGGCGACGAGGGCGGTGTGGCGCTCGCGGCCGGCGCGCCCGGCCTGTCCCCTGGGCCGCTGCAGGTCGGCCAGGTGCGCCAGCTCGGCGAGGAGACCGCGAACTTCTGGCGCAGCTGGCTGCACGGCTGCACGTACCAGGGACGCTGGCGCGAGACCGTCCGCCGCTCGGCGCTGACGCTGAAGCTCCTGACGTACGCGCCGACCGGCGCGCCCGTGGCCGCGCCGACCACGAGCCTGCCCGAGCAGCTCGGCGGCGAGCGCAACTGGGACTACCGCTACACGTGGATCCGCGACGCGTCGTTCAGCCTCCAGGCGCTGCTGCAGCTCGGGTTCACCGACGAGGCCGAGGCGTTCGCCCGCTGGCTGGACGATCGCGTCGTCGAGCAGGCCGGTGACGAGTCGGGGCCGCTGAAGGTCATGTACCGCGTCGACGGGTCCAGCGACCTCGAGGAGTTCTCGCTGGAGCACTGGGAGGGGTACGAGGGGTCCGCGCCGGTCCGGGTCGGCAACGGCGCGGCCGACCAGCTCCAGCTCGACATCTACGGCGAGGCGCTCGATTCGATCTACCAGGCCACCCGCCACGGCCGACCGGTCACCCACCACGGCTGGATCAAGCTCTGCCGCATCGTCGACTGGCTGTGCGCGCACTGGGACGCGCCGGACGAGGGGATCTGGGAGACCCGCGGCGGGCAGAAGGCGTTCACGTACAGCCGCCTGATGTCGTGGGTCGCGCTCGACCGCGCGATCCGCATCTCGCGGCACCGCGGCCTGCCCGCGGACATCACCCGGTGGCGCGCCTCGCGCGACGAGATCTACCGCCAGATCATCGAGCACGGCTGGGACGCAGACCGTGCCGCGTTCGTCCAGCACTACGACGGCGGGATCGTCGACGCCGCGCTGCTGAAGATGCCGCTCGTCGGGTTCCTCGCGCCGAGCGACGAGCTGTGGCACCAGACCCTCGAGGCGATGCGCGAGGACCTCGTCTCGGACAGCCTCGTCTACCGCTACGACCCGGCCGCGTCACCGGACGGCCTGCGCGGCAGCGAGGGCACGTTCTCGCTGTGCACGTTCTGGTTCGTCGACGCGCTCGCGCGGACCGGCGAGCTCGACGAGGCCCGCCTGACCTTCGAGAAGATGCTCACCTACGCCAACCACCTCGGCCTGTTCAGCGAGGAGATCGGGCCGACGGGCGAGCAGCTCGGCAACTTCCCCCAGGCGTTCACCCACCTCGCGCTCATCAGCGCGGCGGTGAACCTCGACGAGGCGCTGAACGAGCGCGAGCGCGTCGGTAGGTGAGCGCCCCTCCGCGGCGCCACGTTCATCAGGAGCGGACCCTTTTTCCGATATTGTCGGTAGACAATAGGAAGTTAGACCGGAGGTCCCGCCATGAGTGTCACCGATGAGCTCCTTGCCAACGCCGAGGAGTACGCCGAGTCCTTCGACAAGGGAGACCTCCCGCTGCCGCCCGGCCGCAAGGTCGCGGTCCTCGCGTGCATGGACGCGAGGTTGAACCCGTACGGCCTCCTCGGGCTGTCCGAAGGGGACGCGCATGTCATCCGCAACGCGGGCGGCGTCGTGACCGACGACGAGATCCGCTCGCTGTCGATCTCCCAGCGCCTGCTCGGGACCGAGGAGATCATCCTGATCCATCACACCGACTGCGGGATGCTCACGTTCACCGACGACGAGTTCAAGCGCTCGATCCAGGACGAGGTCGGCATCAAGCCCGAGTGGGCCGCAGAGGCGTTCTCCGACCTCGACGAGGACGTGCGGCAGTCGCTGGCGCGCATCAACGCCAGCCCCTTCATTCCTCGCAAGGACAGCGTGCGCGGGTTCGTCTACGAGGTCGAGACCGGAAGGCTGCGCGAGGTCACGGCGTAGCTACCGGATCGCCCGCAGGCGGCTCGCGACCGTCCGCGCGCTGACCTCGCCGTCACGGTCGGCGGCCTCGGCCGTCGGCAGCGTCCCCGCGTGCGCGAGCATGAAGTCGACGACCTCGGCGGCCGTGTCCTCGGGCTGGCCGTCGTTCTGACGCGGCGCGGCGGTGACGACGTCGAGGTGGTCGTAGCCGGGCAGCGTCACCGCGACGTCACCCGGGCGGGCCGGGGGCGCCTTGCGGTCGGTCACGCCGTCGGCGGCGAAGATCGTCAGGCGCGGGCGCGTGGCCGGGCCGCCGGCGTAGCGCACGTGGGCGAGATCGCCGTCGCGGCTGCCGGCCTGTGAGAAGCCGATGTCGGTCGTGATGCGCGTCGGGAAGTACTCCTCGGCGAACTCCAGCGGGCCGTCATGCAGCACGCGGGCCAGGTCCTGCACGTCGGTGACCTCACTCGCGGGGGTGCTGTACGGCTGGCCGTTGGGCTGGGTGAACGCGGGGAGCGGATCGTTGAAGTTGGCCCAGCCGTAGAGGCGGTCCGTCGACGTCGGGAACAGCAGCGCGCCGCCCTGGCTGAAGGACTTGCGGCCGACCGGGCCGGAGTCGTACGCGCCGAAGCTCGTGCGGATGAAGCTCAGCGGCTGCGTGTCGTCGTCAAGGAACGCGCCCAGCAGCGCTTCGCCCGTGAGCTTCTGGCGGCGGAGCACGGCGGTCGGCGCCAGGAGGTCGACGAGCGTGCGGGAGTGGAAGAGCCGCAGGCCCTGCTCCGCCGCGCCGCTCGTGGGGATGCGCGCGACGAGATCCGACGTGTCGGTGTCCGGTCGCAGCTGCGCGGTGAGGCCGACGCCCAGGAGCGTGCCCATGGTCTCGGGCCCGATGAACCCGAAGTCCACGACCCGCAGCGACCGGTTCACGAACGACGTCACCGTGTTGTAGGCCAGGGTGCGGCTGCGCGCCACGGACTCGCTGACGAGAGGGACGTCGCCCAGCCCGCTCGGGTCCGCGGTCACCGTGCTGTCGAGCGCGATCGACGCGCGGCACAACTCGTAGCCGGCGTCCGCGGTGGTGGCCGCGTCGCCGTCGAAGTCCCAGGCCATCAGCTGGCCCGTCAGCGAGCCGCCGAGGCTGTGCCCGCCGCAGAACAGCTTGCGCTTGCGGGTCTCCGCGTCGGGCATCCCGTCGACGATCACGGCGCGGTAGTCCTCGATCGTCTGCTTGAGGTCGAAGTGCGCGGCGATCGCGAGGCTGCCGTTCTTCAGGAACCCGCCGAACGTGCGGCCCTCGACCGGCTTGC
>JAEMQS010000080.1 GCA_016463765.1 Solirubrobacteraceae bacterium
TCGTCACCGTCATCGGGAACCGGCCGCAGTTCGTCAAGGCGGCCGCGGTGAGCCGCCGCCTGCGCGAGGAGCACACCGAGATCCTCGTCCACACCGGCCAGCACTACGACGACGAGCTGTCGACCGTGTTCGTCGAGGAGCTCGGGATCCCGCGGCCCGAGCTCGAGCTCGGCCTCGGCGGCGGCACCAACACCGAGCAGACCGGCCGCATGCTCGCCGCGCTCGCCCCGCTGCTCGCCGACGAGCGGCCCGACGCCGTCCTCGTCTACGGCGACACGAACTCCACGCTGGCCGGGGGACTCGCCGCCGCCCAGGCGCAGATCCCGGTGGCGCACGTCGAGGCCGGGATGCGGTCGTTCGACCGCCGGATGCCCGAAGAGCTCAACCGGGTGCTGACCGACCACCTGTCGACGCTGCTGCTCGCGCCCAGCGACACCGCGGTCGAGAACCTGCGCCGCGAGCACGTCGCCGGCACGGTCGAACAGGTCGGGGACGTCATGGTCGACGTCGCCATGCTCATCCAGCCCCGCGCCCATGCCGACACCGGCGCACCGGCACGGCTCGGCGTGACGAAATCCGACTTCGTCCTCGCCACCGCGCACCGGGCGGGCAACGTGGACGATCCCGACCGCCTGCGGGCGCTCGTGGCGCTCCTGCGCGGCGTGGAGGGGCCGGTCGTCCTCCCCCTGCACCCGCGGACGCGCGCGCGCCTCGACGCCGGCGGCCTGCTCGACGACCTGGCCGCCGACGTGACCATCACCAGGCCGCTGGGCTATCTGGACTTCACGGCGCTGCTCGTTCGGGCCCGAAGGGTCCTCACCGACTCCGGGGGCGTGCAGAAGGAGGCGTACCTCGCCGGCGTGCCGTGCGTGACCATGCGCGACACCACCGAATGGGTCGAGACGGTCGACGTCGGGTGGAACGTCCTGGTGGACCTCGACCTCGACCGTGCGCGCGCGGCACTGGCCCGAACGCCGCCGTCCGAACGCCCCGAGCTCTACGGCGACGGCGACGCCGGCGGACGCGTCGTGGCGGCCGTGACGCGCCTCGTGTCGTAGGACACCGCCCGCGCCACCATTACGCTGACCCCTATGGATGGCCGACGCCTTCTGTCCGTCGGACTTGTCGCCGGTCTCCTCGTTGCGACGCTCCTCGCGAGCCTGCTCGTCCTGCAGAACGAGCAGGCCGACGATCGCCAGGAGGCCCGGAGCGTGGCCGACCAGGCGTCGGCGGCGATCCTGTCGACGCTGCGCCTCGCCGGTCTCAGCGTGAAGGGCGCGGACGGCCTGCTGACCGCCGGGGACATTCCGCCGCCGCGCTTCCGCCCGTTCGCGCAGGACGTCCTGGACGAGCGCATCGTCACGGTGCTGGGGTGGGCACGCTGGGTGCCCGCCGACGAGCGCGCCGCGTTCGAGCGAGCAACCGGTCGCCCGATCGTCGCCCCGTCTCCCGACGGCGAACTGCGCCGCCAGGGCGACGCCGCGGAGTATCTGCCGATCGCACGGCTCAGGCCGGACACCCGGACGGTCCGCAGCGCGCTCGGCTACGACCAGTACGCCGAGCCGAGTCGCGCTCGCGCGGCCCGTGCGGCTCGCGACACAGGTCGGCCGCGGCTCACGGGGCCGCTCGTGCTCGTCGGCTCACGGCGTCCTGCGGTCACGGTCTACCAGGCGGTCTACGACCAGGGCGAACCCACGCGGACGATGTCCGAGCGCCGCCGGGCGTTCCGAGGCACCCTGGGGGGCGCGCTGTCGGTCGAGCGCCTGGAGGAGCTGGTCCGCGCCCAGCTCCCGGAAGGCGCCACGTTCGGCGTCCGCGACGGCGACCAGGTGCTCATCGCGGGCCCGTCCGACCCGCACGCCACGCGCACGATCTCGGCGCTCGGCCGCCGCTGGACCGTCAGCATCACGCCCGGGGACACCTCGTCCCACGCGCTGCCGGTCGTGCTCGCCATCGGCGGGACGATCCTCGCGCTGCTCGCCGGTGCCGTGGTCGCGCTCTCGCGCCGGCGGGAGCGGACGCTCGAGGCCGATCGCGCCCTCGCGCGGCGCCTCGCCGAGCGCGACGCGCTGCTGCTCGATGTCGGCGCGGCGGTCGACGTCGCCGGGTCGATGAACGAACGCACGCAGGCCGTGGCGGAACTCCTGGCGACGCGGTTCGCCGACGTGTGCCTCATCGCCCATCTCGACGGAACCGGTGGCCTGCGCAGGATCGGCCAGGCGGCGCGCCGCCCGCGGGACGCCGAGCTCCTGGCGATGCTCCCGCTCCCGGCACCCGACAGCGGCGAGGCGGCGGTCGTGCGGCGGGGTGAGCCCCTGCTGATCAGCGAGGTCGACGACGAGCTCGTCCGGCGGATCTCCACGTCGGAGGAGGAGATCGCCATTCGGCGCGAGATCGGCATCCGCTCGTCGATGATCCTCCCGATGGCCGCGCAGGGCGTCGTCAACGGCGCCATCACGCTCGCCATCCGCGGCGAGGACGGCCGCCGGTTCGGCCCCGACGACCTCGCCTTCGGCGCCCAGCTTGCGCAGCGGGCGTCGCTCGCCCTGGACAACGCCCGGCTCTACGAGAGCGAGCACGAGATCGCGACGACGCTGCAGCAGGCGCTGCTGCCGCCCCGGTTGCCCGCACCGCCCGGGGTCGAGGTCGCGGTCCGCTACCGGCCGGCGGGAACGGGGGTCATGGTCGGCGGCGACTTCTACGACCTGTTCCGGGCCGCCGAGGGCTGGATCGCGGTGGTCGGCGACGTGCGCGGGAAGGGCCCGCGGGCGGCCGCGGTCACGGCGCTCGTCCGGCACACGCTCCGTGCGCGTGCCGCGACCGACGGGGTCGTCGCCGCCCTGCACGCGGTCAACGACGCGCTGCGCAACGAGCACGATGACGAGCTCTTCTGCTCCGTCGCGGCCGTGGAGTTCACCCTCGACGGCGACCCGCCCCAGTCCGGCCGCCTGCGGGCCGTCGCGGCGGGCCATCCGCCACCGCTCATCCTGCGGGCGGACCGCGAACTGGAGGTCCTGCCCGCGTGCGGGCGGCTGCTCGGCCCGTTCGACGACCCGCACCTGCAGACCTCCGACACGACCCTGCTCCCCGGCGACGCGGTCCTCCTCTACACGGATGGACTGTCGGAGGCGCGGCGTGACGGCCAGCAGTTCGGCGAGGACCGCCTGCATGACGCGGCCCGCGCCGCCCCGCGGGGGTCGCTGACCGGGATGCTCACGCACGTCGAGCTCGAAGCGGTGAGCTTCGCGCAGGGACAGCCGCAGGACGACATCGCCCTCGTTGCGCTGCGGCTGCCGCTTCCCGGCGGGGCGACGGGGCAGGAGTGGGTGTCCGGCGGCGCGACCGCCTGAAGGCGGCCGCGCCGGCTCAGCCGCCGCCGAGCCGGCGGACCGGGACGCCCGCCGCGGTGAACGGCGTGGGATCGAGCACACCGCGCCCGTCGACGATCGCGCGGACGCCCGCGAGGTCCTCGGGCTGCAGGCGCGCGTACTCGGCGTGGTCGGCTTGGATGACCGCGCCGTGGACCGGCATGCCGTCCCATGGCTCGAACCCCAGCGCTCGCAGTTCGTCGGGCGTGTAGAGCGGATCAGCGGCGACGGCGACGGCCCCGCGGGCGCGCAGGTTGTCGCGCAGCGGGACGGCGCCGCTGAACGCCGTCTCCTTCACGCCGCCGCGATACGCGACGCCGAGGATGAGGACGCGCTGGCCCTCCAGTCCGCCGAGCAGGTCCTGGAGCACGCCGACCGCGTAGGCGGGCATCGCCTCGTTGACGTGCCGCGCGACCGCGGGAAGCTGGGCTTCGGGATCGCCCGCGAGATAGAACCGGGGGTAGACCGGGATGCAGTGCCCGCCGACGGCGACGCCGGGGCGGTGGATGTGGCTGAACGGCTGGGAGTTGGCGGCGTCGATGACCCGCTGGACGTCGATGCCGAGGCCGTCGGCGTGGCGCGCGAGCTCGTTCGCGAACGCGATGTTGATGTCCCGGTACGTGGTCTCGGCGAGCTTTGTCAGCTCGGCGGCCTCCGCGCCGCCCATCGCGCGGACCTCGACGTCGGGCAGGAAGGACGCGTAGAGCGCGACGCCGCGCTGCTCGCCCGCAGGGTCCAGCCCGCCGACGAGCTTCGGGTACGTCGCGAGGTCCTGGAGGATCCGGCCGCTGAAGACGCGCTCGGGGGAGAAGACGACGTGGAAGTCGATGCCGGCGCGCAGCCCGCTCACGGCGGCCAGCGCGGGCGCGATGCGGGTGCGCGTGGTGCCGACGGGCACGGTCGTCTCGATGGCGACGGTGATGCCGCGGTGGCCGGTCTGCGCCGCGGCGGCCAGCCCGGTGCCGATGTCCCGCACCACGGCGTCGAGGGCCGACCAGTCCGGTGTGCCCTCGTCGTCGACGACGAGGGGCGGCACGGCGATGACGAGGTCCGGCCCGGCCGCGATGGCGGCGGCGGTCTGGCTGGTCGCCTTCAGGCGTCCGTCCGTGACGGCGGCGCGCAGCGCGTCGTCGAGGCCGGCCTCATTGGGGAACGGCGCGCGGCCGGCGTTCACCGCGTCGACGACGGCGGGATCGATGTCGCACCCGGTGACGCTGTGACCGGTGTTCGTCAGCTGGGCGGCGATCGGCAGGCCGATCTTCCCCAGGGCAACCACGACGGCGTTCACGGGCGCACCGTCTCGCCCGTCTGGGCACTGCGCAGCGCGGCGTCGGCCACGCGGACGGTGTGCAGGCCTTCGGCCAGCGTCACGACGCCCGCGTCGTCGTCCCCGCCGATGTAGCGCACGAACGCCTCGAGCTCGGTGCGCAGCGGCTCCGGGCGCGGCAGCGCGAAGCGGATGCTGTCGCCCTCGCTGACCCCGCGCAGGGCCTGGGCGAACGGGTCCTCGGTCTGGCGCGACGCGTTCTTGAACAGGACGAGGTCGCCGGTGAGCGTGTCGGCCTCGAGCATGCCCAGCTCGCCCAGGATCCGGGTGCGGCGACGCTTGGTGGGCGTCACGCGGTCGACGACGCAGTTGAACGTCGTGTCGTTCGCCAGGCGGCCGGTGATGAGGACGAGGTCCTCGTGCGGTTCGCGGCCCATGCGGATCGACGTCTGCGCGGCGACCTGCGCGATGTCGTCCCCGCCGAGCCAGCGCACGAGGTCGAGGTCGTGGGTGGCGAGGTCCATGACCACGCCCACGTCGCGGATGCGGTCGGGGAAGGGGCCGACGCGCTCGGTCGCGATGAGGAAGACCTGGCCGATCTCGTCGAGGTGCTCGCGCACGCCGAGCAGCGCGGGGTTGTAGCGCTCGACGTGGCCGACCGCTCCGCGGACCCCGGCCGCCTCGATGGTCGCCTTCAGCTGTTCGGCCTCTGCCACGGTCCCGGCGAGCGGCTTCTCGACGAGGACGTGCACACCTGCATCCGCGAGCTGGGCCGCCACCTCGGCGTGCTGCGCCGTGGGGACGGCGACGATCGCGAAGTCGGGGCGCTCGGCGGCCAGGAGCGCCTCGACGGAGGGGTGCACGCGGGCGGGGTCGAGCACGGCGCCGTAGCGGTCGCCGCCGGGATCGACGGCTCCGGCGAAGCGCGCGATTCCGGCCGTCTGCAGCAGGCGGGCGTGGTGGCGGCCGATCATGCCGAGGCCGATCACCGCGCCGCTGGGTCCTGAGGTCGGAGGCACGGCGAGCTAGGGTATCCCGCGCATGGGCGACTCCGCCGATTCCTCAGCCCCCGGGCTGGTCCTCAGCCCTGAGGCCCAGGTCGGCGCCGACGTGCAGTTCGGCGCGCACGTGGTCGTCCACGCGGGCGTCGTCATCGGCGACGGCTGCACGATCGGCGACCACGTCGTCCTCGGCAAGCCGCCCGCGCTCAGCGCGCGTTCGTCGACGGCGACCGACGCGCCGCTGGCCCCGCTGCGACTGGCGCCGGGCGTCGTGGTCTCCACGGGTGCGGTCGTCTTCGCCGGGAGCTCGGTGGGCGCCGGGTCGATCATCGGGGACCAGGCCTACGTCCGCGAGCGCACGACGATCGGGGCCGACAGCGTGGTGGGCCGGGGTGCGGGCGTGGACAACGACGTGACGGTCGGCGACCGCGTGCGGCTGCAGTCCCAGACCTACCTGACCGCGTACTCGGTGGTGGAGGACGACGTCTTCCTCGGCCCGTGCGCGATGACGACGAACGACGACACGATGGCCCGCAAGCCGCCCGGCGACCCGCTGCACGGCGCGGTCCTGCGCCGCGCCTGTCGTATCGGTGGCGGGGCGGTCCTGCTTCCCGGTGTGGAGATCGGCGAGGAGGCCTTCGTGGCCGCGGGCGCCGTCGTCACCCGCGATGTGCCGTCGCGCAAGCTGGTGTGGGGCGTGCCGGCGCGCGTGGTGCGCGACGTGCCCGACGACCAGTTGCTTGACCGATGGGCGTGAGCCGGACCCACGCGGTGCGGGCAGTCGTCGGCGTGGTGCCGGTAGCGGCTGCCGCGGTCGCGGGCGTGCGGCCCCCAGGGTTTCGCCGCCCGGGTGCGATCGAGTCTCCGGCGGCGCGGCGCCGGCGCGAGCGCGCCGAGCGGCGCACGCAGGTCCTCGGCGTGCTCGCGGGCGGGCTCACGGCCGCGGTGGTCGGCGGTGAGGTCGCCCGGGTGTGGAAGCGCGGGTCGGCGCCGCTGCCGGCCGAGACGCACGATCTCGTCGGCGCCGCCGAAGAGGCGGTGCGCGAGACGGTGGCCGTGGCCCGGGCCGGCTACCGCGGGGCCTCCGCGGAGGAGCGGGCGCTCGTCAACCTCCTGCTCTCGTTCACGACGATGTTCGGCGCGGCGCGCCTGACGACCCACGGCATCCGCCGCCGCGGCCGGGTCGGGCCGTTCCGCAACCTCATCGTGGGGGACGCGCACGTCCACCACTTCGTCCCGGGCATCCTGATCGCGTTCCTGTCGGGCGGCGCCGGGCTCATCGCGCGCGACGAGCGGCTCGACCCGTACCTCGCGGTGCCGTTCGGCGCCGGGGTCGCGCTGACGTTCGACGAATCGGCCCTGCTGCTCAAGCTCGACGACGTCTACTGGACCGAGGAGGGCATCGTCAGCGTCCAGATCGTCCTCACCACGGTGGCGATGATGTCGGCCGCCGCGCTGGTGCTCCGGGTGCTGAGGCGCGGCGAACGTCGGGTGCTCGATGTACAGTCGGAGACGTGGAGGAGCAGCCCCCACGCTCCGATGACGAGCCCGAACCCCTGACGCCGCCCGATCGGGAGGACCCTGCGGTCCCCGACGTGCCGGCCGACAAGGGTCCCTCCCTGCCTGGAGGCCCGTTCGTCGGGGGTTCATCGGCGCCGTTCGGCGATGCCATGCAGGACGAGCCGGAACCGCCGCCTCCACCGCCGCCCGCGCCCGAGACGCCTCCGGCGTCCGGACCCGGTGGCTGGATCCCGGAGGGCTCGCCGGTCGTCGGCGGCCCGACCGAACCCGCACCCCCAGCTGAGCCCGCGGGCCCGGGCGGCTGGATTCCCGAGGACTCTCCCGTCTTCGAGGCCGGCGAACCCGCGCCGCCGCCCCCACCGTCGGAGCCTGTCGCTCCGCCGAGCCCGTCCCCAGAGCCCCCCGCATATCCGGGGACGGAGGCGGCGCCGCCCCCCACCGGTCTTCAGGCCGGCGACCCACTCGCGGCGTCTCCGCCGCCCGCGCCCTCGGGGTTCTCTGCACCCCCCGCTGCCCCGGGGGCGACGGGCGCACCGGAGCAACCGGTCCAACGCGCGGAGGGGTCGATCCCTCCGCCCGGGTACACGCCCTCACCCGGTGGGTACGGCGGCTACGGCGGGGGCCCGGTCCCGCCCGGCGCGTACGCGCCGCCGGCGACGGCCCCCCAGCCGATCGGCAATTACCAGCTGGCGAGCTGGGGTTCGCGCGCCGGGGCGCTCATCATCGACAGCTTCATCATCGGTATCGCGTCGATCATCCTGATCGTGCTCATCGGGGCGATCTTCGGCGGCCTCGGGTCCCTGGGCGGGGACAGCGGCGGCGCGGTGGGCTTCTGGCTCGGCGTCGTCTTCGCCTTCATCCCGGTGATCATCGTGTCGTTCGCCTACCAGCCGTACTGGATGGCCCGCACGAACGGGCAGACGATCGGCAAGTCGGCGCTGAACATCCGCGTCATCCGCACGAACGGCCAGCCGACCGACCTCGGCTGGTCGGCGCTGCGCCAGATCGTCGTCATCCAGCTGCTGTTCGGCATCGTCGGCAGCTTCTTCCTCTACATCCCGTGGCTGCTGAACTACCTCTGGCCGCTGTGGGACGAAGAGAACCGCGCGCTGCACGACATGCTCGTGAACTCGCGCGTCGTCAAAGCCTGAGCGGGCGCCGGTACTCGACGACGGCGAGCCCCAGCGGGGTCTCGTCGATCTGCCGCCCGGTGAACGTCCAGCCCTCCCGCTCGTAGAACCTGCGCGCACGCAGTTGGCCGGCTGCGCAGAACAGGCGCATCGTCGCGAAGCCGCGGCCCCGGGCATCGTCGAGCACGGCGGTGTGGAGGACGGTGGCCACCGGCGTTCCCCACGCGCCGGGGACGACGAACAGGTGGCGCAGGTGCGCGAGCCCCGGCTCGTCGTCTGCGTTGTCGCCTGCCTCCGACGCCGGCAGGTACCCGGCAAAGCCCAGCGGGGTCCGGTCGGCGGGTGCGACCCAGCCCCGATAGGGGTGGTCGGCGGTCAGCAGCGCCCCGACGCGCCCGACGGTGCCCGTGACGGCCTCGGGTTCCCAGCCCGAGGGCGCGAACGCGCGGTACGACTCGAGGCCGGCGCCGACGATGTCCGCGAGTGCCGCCGCGTCGCCCGGTCGCGCGCGCCGGACCTCCATGGTGCCGCTCAGACGGTGAGGGTGGCCGCGACGCCCTCGGTGCGGCGCAGCCAGACGATCTGCTCGCGGCCGGGGCCCACGCCGACGAGCGTGATCGGCACGCCGACGAACTCGGCGAGGTAGTCGAGGTAGTCCCGCGCGGTCTGCGGCAGGTCGTCCGCGGACCGGCATCCGGTGATGTCCTCGGTCCAGCCGGGAAGCTCGGTGTACACCGGCCGCGCGTGATGCAGCACCGACTGGTGGTACGGGAAGTGGTCGAGCTCCGCGTCCTCGGCGGAGAGGTAGCTCGTGCAGACCTTCAGGGTCTCGAACCCGGAGAGGACGTCGAGCTTCGTGATCGCCAGCGACGTGAGGCCGTTGATCCGCGCGGCGTACTTCAGCGCGACGAGATCCATCCACCCCGTGCGCCGCGGGCGCCCGGTCGTGGTGCCGAACTCGCCACCGCGCGTGCGGATCTCCTCGCCGGTGTCGTCGTGCAGCTCCGTGGGGAACGGGCCCGAGCCGACGCGCGTGGCGTACGCCTTGGCGATGCCCCACACCTCGTCGATGTCGCGCGGACCGACGCCGGCGCCGATCGTCGCCGCGCCAGCGACGGGGTTCGACGACGTGACGAACGGATACGTGCCGTGGTCGATGTCGAGCAGGACGCCCTGGGCGCCCTCGAAGATGACGTTGCGGCCGTCGTCGAGGAGGTCCCAGCACAGCTTTGCCGTGTCGGCGACGTACTGCTCGAGCTTGTGCCCGTAGATCAGGTACTGCTCGGTCATCGCCTGGAGGTCGAGCTCGGGATCACGCTCGTACGGGCGCAGCGAGAGCTTCTTCGGCTCCAGCGCGGCCATGATCTTCTTCTTCAGGATCTTCTCGTCGAGCAGGTCCTGCACGCGGATGCCGACGCGCGACGCCTTGTCGGCGTACGCGGGGCCGATGCCGCGGCGCGTGGTGCCGATCTGCAACTTGCCGAGCTTCGCCTCTCCCGCCGTGTCGAGCAGCAGGTGGTACGGCATGATCACGTGCGCGTTCGCGCTGACGCGCAGCCCGCTGACGTCGATGCCGTTGGACCGCAGCCCGTCGATCTCGCCCGTGAGGACCTTCGGGTCGATGACGACGCCGTTGCCGATGACGCAGAGCTTGCCCGGATAGAGGATCCCGGACGGGATGAGGTGGAACTTGAAGGTCTCGCCCTCGCGGACGATCGTGTGCCCGGCGTTGTTCCCGCCCTGGAAGCGCACGACGGCCTCGGCCTGCTCTGCGAGCAGGTCGACGACCTTCCCCTTACCTTCATCGCCCCATTGGGCGCCGACAATCACGATTCCGGGCATAGGCGCGGGTCAGTCTAGGCGTTCGCGGCCCTAGAGCCCGGAAATGGCCGCGGGATCGTACGGATCGGCCTGTGAGACCTTGATCTCGGCGGGCGCCTCGAAGCGCTGCCGGCGGCGGTCCTCGCCGAACAGCGGGAGGATCTCGCACATCTCCTCCAGGCGCGACACCGTGCGCTCGGTGATCTGCTCGGCGAGCTCGTCGCGCTCCAGGTTCGTCGTGATGAGCATGGCCCGTTCCTCTTCGTACCGGGCGTTGACGATGGCGTAGAGCTGCTCGAGCACCCAGGGGCTGGTGCGCTCGGCCCCGACGTCGTCGATGTGGAGCAGGTCGACGGTGGCGAGCCGGTCGAGCAGCTGGACGTAGCTGTGCTCGGCGTCGGCCTCGAACGTGTCGCGGATCTCGGCGAGCAGCCGCGGCAGCGAGTAGATCGCGACGCTGTGCCCGGCGTCGATGGCCTGCTGGCTGACGAGCATCGCCAGCGACGTCTTGCCCGTGCCGACGTCGCCGAACAGCCAGAGCCCCTCGCCGGCCTGCAGGTGCTCGTCGATCTTGCGGACGTACCCGCGGACCTGTCGCACGATCGGGTCGGGGAGCTCGCTGATGGGCGGCCGCTCGAACGCGACGTGCCGGTACTTGCGCGGGATGACCCCGGAGAGGCTGCGCGACCGCGCACGGGCGACGCGCTGGGCGCGGCACTGGCAGTCGGCCGCCGTGAGGTCGTCGCCGATGATGAAGCCGCTGCCGTCGCAGAGGCCGAAGGGACACGCGTCGCGAGCCATCAGCCGTGCTCGTTGTAGCGCTCGCCGGCGCGGTTGAGGAACTTCGGGTACTCGTTGGCGAAGACGAGCTCGACCTCGCCGAGGCCGCCGTTGCGGTGCTTGGCGATGATGACGTCGGCGAGACCCTGGCGCTCGGTCTCCTTGTCGTAGTACTCCTCGCGGTAGAGGAACATCACGAGGTCCGCGTCCTGCTCGATGTTGCCCGACTCACGCAGGTCGGAGAGCATCGGCTTCTTGTCGGTCCGCGACTCCACCGCACGCGAGAGCTGCGACAGCGCGATGACCGGCACCGCGAGCTCGCGGGCGAGGATCTTCAGGCCACGCGACATCTCACCGACCTGCTGGACGCGCGACTCGATCCGCGCGTCGGCCCGCAGCAGCTGGAGGTAGTCGATGATGATCAGCCCGAGGCCGTGCTGCTGATGCAGCCGCCGCGACTTCGCGCGGATGTCGAGCATCGACACGTCGGACGAGTCGTCGACGAACAGCGGCGACTGGGCGAGCTTGTTCGACGCCTCGAGGATCTTCGGCCAGCGATGCTCGGCGACCCGGCCGCGGCGCAGCTCCTCGCCCTTGATCTTGGCCTGGGACGCGAGGAAGCGCTGCGCGAGCTCGGACTCGCCCATCTCGAGGCTGAACAGGGCGACGGCGCGGTTGGTCTGGATCGCGACGTTCTCGGCGATGTTGGTGACAAAGGCCGATTTTCCCATCGACGGTCGTGCCGCCAGGATGATGAGGTTCCCCGGCTGGAACCCGCCGGTGATCGCATCCAGGTCCGTGTAGCCCGACGGCGTGCCCGTCAGCTGGGTGTCGCTGAGCGAGAGCTCATGGAGCTTCGTCGTCTCGTCATCGAGGATCTCCCCGATGTTGCGGAACTCCTTCTGCCGGTCGTCGTGGGCGACCTCGAGCATCATCCGCTCGGCGGTCTCGACCAGCGACCGGGCGTCGCCCTGGCGCGACGTCACCGCGAGCTGGATCTCGGAGGTCGTGCTCAGCAGCCGGCGCAGCAGCGCGTTCTCGCGCACGATCCGCGCGTACTGACGGACGTTGGCGGCCTGTGGCACCGGGCCGGAGAGCTCGTCGATCGCGGCCTCGCCGCCGGCCTGCTCGAGCAGGTTCTTCGCCTTGAGGTGCTCGACGACGGTGAGGCGGTCGATCGGCTCGCTCTGCTCGTACAGCGCGAGCATCGCGCCGAAGATCGCCTGGTGGCGCGGGCGGAAGAAGTCCTCGGGGTTCAGCCCCTCCTCGATGACCAGCGCGTACATCGGGCGCTCGCTGATCAGCAGCGTGCCGAGCACCGCCTGTTCGGCCTCGATCGAGTGCGGCGGCGTGTGGGCCGGGGGGCTGACGGGCGGCGCGTCGGAGGGCGGGTACTCGTAGGTGCTCACGGAAGAGGACGAGGGTAGTCCGCCGCGCCGGGCGGGTTCTGACGACTTCCCGCAAGGACGGCACGTTTTCCGGCGCTCTGCGCAGTGCTGTCACTCACCCGTCCAGGGTCGCGCGCGAACCGGACAGCCAGGGACGGATGTTGCAGCCACTCAGAACCTCGGCTTCGACCGGTGGTCCATACCCGCCTCGCCGGGCGCTGCGTACGGTCGCGCCGTCCGACCCTCACCCACGAAGCGGAGACCAGAAAATGGCGTCTGAGCAGGGATTCCACAGAGCAAAAGGCCGATGGCGGCCACGTGCCAGGAGCGCCGTCGCGGCGACGCTCCTCGCCGGTGCGATGGGGCTCGGTCTCGCCCCGACGGCTGGTGCCACGTTCTCCCCGCGGGGCGGCGACTTCCGCGTCGAGGAGAAGTCGATCTCCGAGCTGCAGACGGCGATCCAGCGCCGTCAGGTCACCACCACGCAGATCGTCGAGGCGTACCTCGAGCGCATCAAGGCGTACAACGGCACCTGCGTGAGCCAGCCCGAAGGCGTCCTCGGCCCGATCACGATGATCCCGGACGCCGGGAAGGTCAACGCGCTCATCACCCTGAACCTGCGGCCCGGCACGGCGGAGAAGTGGGGCTTCGACGCGCGGACGCGCCGGAGCATGACCGACGCCGTCGACAACGACCCGAAGATGCCCGACGCGCTCGAAGCCGCGGCGCAGCTCGACGCGAAGTTCGCCCGATCGGGCCGCCTGGCCGGCCCGCTGCACGGCGTGGTGATGTCGATCAAGGACCAGTACGACACCTTCGACATGCGGACCACGGCGGGCGCCGATGCGTTCTACGCCAACGACCGTCCGCCGGACGATGCCACCGTCGTCGAGCGCCTGCGGGCCGCCGGCGCGATCATCCTCGCCAAGGCGAACCTCGACGAGTACGCGGGCGGCGCGGCGCGCAGCTCGTTCGGCGGGACGCAGTGCAACGCCTACGACACCGAGCGTGACCCGGGCGGATCGAGCGGCGGTTCGGCCGTCTCGGTGACCGCCAACCTCGTCACCTGCTCCATCGGTGAGGAGACCGGCGGGTCGATCCTCAAGCCGGCCCGGTGGGCGAGCACCGTCGGCCTCGTGCCCACCCGCGAGCTCGTGAGCGCGGACGGCATGATCCAGCGCGGCATCAACACCCGCGTCGGGCCGATCTGCAAGTCGGTGGATGACGCCGGGAAGATTCTCAACGCGTTCTCCGGCTTCGATCCGAAGGACGAGCTGACGTCCTTCGCCTACGGCCGTGACACGGCCGCGTCGTCGTCGCGCCCCTGGTGGAAGAAGAACCGTCTCGACGGGTACCGCATCGGCGTGGTCCGCGAGTTCATGGACAAGGACCTGTTCACCCTCAACGACGCGGAGAGCATCGACATCGTCGACCGGCAGATCGCCGGCCTGCGGAAGCTCGGCGCCACGGTGGTCGACCCGGGGCCGAAGGGCGCGCTCTTCCAGAGCTGCGTCGACCGGTACGTGCCCAAGTGGCAGAACCAGCAGTTCACGCGCCAGTTCCCGGCGCTCTTCCCGCTCAATAGCGCGGGCGCGCCGGCGACCGACCAGATCACGACCCTGCTCGATCTGTTCTTCGACCCGACGCTCGTCCCCAGGACGGGCACGGGCCGGCCGAGCATCCGCAACCTGGGCGGCGTCGCCTCGGACTCCGGAGACGCGAGGTACAACTTCAACGCGTACCTGCGCGAGCGCGGTGACGCGGAGATCAAGACCCTCACGGACCTGGTCACCAAGGCCAACTTCTGGAACGACCCCAATCCGAACCTGCCCAACCGCAGGAGCGGGCTCGCCAACAACGACCGCGCCACCACGTTGGCGACTGCGAGCGCGCTGCAGACCCGGTTCACGATGCAGACCGTCGTGTTCACGTGCTTCGCGGAGCAGAAGCTGGACGCCGTCGTCTACCCGTCGGGCAGCACGACGC
>JAEMQS010000191.1 GCA_016463765.1 Solirubrobacteraceae bacterium
AGATCCAGGCCGGCCGCCAGGACCTGCGCTTCGGCGGCAAGGTCCAGCAGGTCCTCAAGCCGGGCGCGGCGTACGCCGGCCCGAAGGAGCTGCGCAACGCGAAGATCCCGAAGGCCTGCGCCTCGATCTAGTTCCTGAGGGCCGGCGCCACCGCGCCGGCCCTCGCCCATCTTCCGGTGCGTCTTGCGCCTACAAGGAATCGAAGGTGTCCAGTTCTCCTGGACGCCGCCTCAAGCCGTTCCCGCGCCATCCGATCATTCCGGCGGAGAAGGAACGAAGACGGAGCACACGACTGGACCGCCCAGCGGAAGCCGTAGCTCCACCCCCTCCATAGGGAGCACGATGCTTGAAGGTATGTACGCGGCGGCCGCAGGTATGGCCGCGCAGCAGGACCGCATTGATGCGGTGTCCAACGACATCGCGAATGTGAATACGACGGGCTACAAGCGGACGCGCGTCGCGTTCCGTGACCTCGTGTACACCGAAGCGGGCCTCGCGACGAACCCTGGCGTCCGGGATGGTTCCGGCGCGGCGGCGACCTTCCTCGGCCGTGGCTCCCAGCAGGGCGCGCTCCTCGACAGCCCGAACCCGACCGACGTCGCCATCGCCGGCCCGGGCTTCATCTCCGTCCGCGACGCGGGCGGCAACCAGCTGCTCACGCGCGACGGGCACCTGAACATCGACTCGCAGGGTCGTCTGGTCACGGGCCAGGGCAACCTGCTCGACCCGCCGATCCAGCTGCCGGCCGGCACGCAGCCCGGCGACGTGGCGATCAACGCCGACGGCCGCGTGGTCGTCAACAACCAGGTCGTCGGCACCGTCCGGGTCGTCACCGTCCCGTCCGAGTCCGGCCTGCGCTCCGTCGGCGACAACCTCTTCGAGCCGACCGCCGAGAGCGGCGGCACCCGGCTCGCCGGCAACGACACCCAGCTGCTCGCCGGCAAGCTCGAGGGCTCCAACGCGGACATGGCCAGCGCCATGACCGAGATGATCGAGTCCCAGCGCGCGTTCGAGCTCGCCTCCAAGGCGATCCAGACGCACGACCGCCTCAACGAGATCGCCGTCCAGGTGAAGCGCTTCTGATGACCGACGCGGCGCTCCCCATTCTCGCCCCTGGCGTCCAGCTCCCCGCCGCGGTTCGCGACGGCGGCGAGCAGCGCAAGAACGACTACCGCGCCGCGCTGTCGTTCGAGCGCAACCTGCTGCTCGAGATGACCAAGCAGCTCGCCAAGACCGCGCAGAGCAGCGACGACGAGGACACGAGCGCCGCCACGAAGGCCTACCGCGACCAGCTGCCGACCATCCTCGCCGACTCCCTCATCGGCGCGGGTGGCATCGGCATCGCCGCGAGCCTCGACGCCGCGACGCACGCGGACACCGACACCGCACCCGGCGCGAAGGGCCAGGCGTCGTGACCACGTCCACCGCCTTCGTCCCGATGACCGTTCACGTGGACATGGGTCGTGTGCTGCTCTCGCACCTCGAGGAGCAGCTGCGCTCCGCCGAGCGCCTGCTGGACTGCGTGCTGCGCCAGTCCGCCGCGATCCGCGACCGCGAGGTCGAGACCGTCCTGCGCGCCGTCGGCGAGATCCAGGCCGAGATGGAGCGCCGCGGCCTGCTCGAGCAGCAGCGCGGCAAGGTCCTCGCCCAGGCCGCCGGCCAGCTCGGCATCCCGGACCACGCCGTCACCCTCGACGCGATCTGCACCCTGCTCGACCCGATCACCGCCACAGAGGCGCGCAACCGCAGCGCCCAGCTGCGCGGCCTGCTGGCCGAGATCCAGCAGAAGCACACGATCAACCGCGCCCTCATGCGCCAGGAGCTCGCGTTCCTCGATCACCTGACCCGCCTGCTCGGCGGCGACGAGGACACCGGGGCGTACGGCCCCACCGCCGCCGCCCCCGGCATGGACCCCGCCGCCGGTCGCTTCGCCTCCGCCGGTGCCCACCGCGTCCTGGATCTGGAGGCGTAGGCGATGCAGGTCTCCAGCTTCTTCGGCCTCCAGACCGCGCTGCGCGGCATCACCGCGCAGCAGCGCGCCCTGGACGTCACCTCGCACAACATCGCGAACGCCAGCACCGACGGCTACTCGCGGCAGGAGGTCGCCTACGCCGCGTCGTCCTCGCTGCGCCTCCCGTCCGGGACGAACTCGGGCGGCGGCGCCTGGCTCGGCCAGGGCGTGGAGATCGAGCAGTTCCGCCGCCTGCGCGACTCGTTCCTCGACATCCAGTTCCGCGCGCAGAACACCACGGCCGCGTACGACGAGACGGCCGCCAAGGGCGTCCGCCGCGCGCTCGACGAGTTCAACGAGCCCGGCGAGGAGGGCCTGAACACCCTGCTCGAGCGCTTCTGGAGCTCGTGGAACGACCTTGCCAACTCGCCCAGCGACGTCTCGGTCAAGACCGCCGTCGTCGGCCACGCCACGACGCTGGTCACCGCGCTGAACGGCCTCGACTCCCGCCTCTCCGCGGTGCAGGCCAACGCGACCAGCGAGTACGCGACGCTGACCACCGGCGCCCAGAACCCGATCCAGCCGATCGCCGACGAGCTCGCCCTGCTCAACGGGCAGATCAAGAGCCTGACCGGGGCCGGCCAGTCGCCCAACGAACTGCTCGACCGCCGCGACCTGCTGCTCGACCGCCTCTCCGAGTACGGCCGCGTGACGGTCACCGACCTGGGCACCGGCGCGATCGAGGTCGACTTCGGCGACGCCACCAACCCGCTCGTCAGCGACGGCACGGTCGACTGGCCGCAGGCCCTGACGAACCCGGGCGGCAAGCTCGAGGCGCTGCTGACCGTCCAGGCGAACCTGACCTCGTACCGCGCGGACCTCGACGCGTTCGCCGCCAACCTCGCGACGACCGTGAACACCGCGCACACCGCCGGCGGCGGCCCGGCGTTCTTCACGGGCGCGACGGCCGGCGCCATCGCCGTCAACGTGACCGCGGCGACCATCGACTCCGGCACCGGCACGACGACCGGCGCCAACGACATCGCCCGCGCGATCGCCGCGCTGTCCAACGGCACCGCCGACGGTCTGTACGCGACGCTCGTCAGCCGCGTCGGCCACGACGTCAGCGTGGCGGAGGCCACCGCCACGTCGTCGGACGCGCTGCGCAACACCATCGAGAACCGCAAGCTCTCCGTCACCGGCGTCTCGCTCGATGAGGAGATGACGAACATGATCCGCTTCCAGCGCGCCTACCAGGCGTCCTCGCGAACCATGTCGGCGATGGACGAGATGCTCGACATCCTCATCAACCGCACCGGACGCGTGGGGCTGTAGCCATGAACATGCGCATCACCGAGGGCATGAACTCGGCTCGCCTGCTCAACGATCTCCGCCGGTCGGAGAACGCCGTCAACACGAGCTCGGCGCAGATCTCCAGCGGCCGGCGTCTCCTCGACGCCGCCATCGACCCCCTCGCCACGCACCGCGCGCTGCGGCTGCGCCAGGAGCTCACGGGCTCCGAGGCGATGCGCGAGACGATCGCGCAGGCCAAGGGCTGGATGGAGACCACCGACGAGGCGCTCACCACCGTCAACAACGCCGTGCACCGCGTCCGCGAGCTCACCGTGCAGGCCGGCGGCGGCGCGATGCAGCAGAGCGACCGCGA
>JAEMQS010000192.1 GCA_016463765.1 Solirubrobacteraceae bacterium
GCCCCCACCACCGCCGCCCCCGCCCGCGGGTGGCAACAGCGGCGAGTTCGGGTTCTGACGGAGGCCCTTGAGCCGACGCCACGCGCAGGGTTAGCCTGCGCGCGTGACGACCTATCCGTTCGACCTCGGGTCGCATACGCGGGCGACGTCGACGACCTCCACGACCGCGCAGGCCTGGTTCGACCGCGGCCTGGTCTGGTGCTACGCCTTCAACCACGAGGAGGCGATCCGCTGCTTCGAGCGGGCGGCAGACGAGGACCCCGGCTTCGCGCTGGCGCACTGGGGCATCGCCTACGCGGTCGGCCCGAACTACAACAAGGACTGGGACGTCTTCCCCGAGGCGGACCTCCGCGTCTCGCTGCGGCGCGCCCACGACGAGGTGACGACCGCGCGGCGGCTCGCTGCGCACGCGTCGCAGGTCGAGCGCGACCTCATCCTGGCGCTCTCCGCGCGCTTCCCTGCAGCTGACCCGGTGGACGACTTCGTTCCGTGGAAGCTCGCCTACGCCGACGCCATGGCGGAGGTCCACGCGGCGCACCCCGCCGACCTGGACGTCCTCGCGATCTACGCCGACGCCCTCATGAACCTCTCGGCGTGGCAGCTGTGGGACGTCGCGACGGGCAGCCCCGCCGAAGGCGCGCGCACGCTGGAGATCAAGGCGCTGCTGGACGCCGCGTTCGAGCAGCCGGGCGCCATGGAGCACCCCGGCCTGCTGCACCTCTACGTCCACCTGATGGAGATGTCGCCGACCCCCGAGGCCGCGATGCCCGCCGCCGACGTCCTGCGCGGCCTCGTCCCGGACGCCGGCCACCTGCTGCACATGCCGACCCACATCGACGTGCTGGTCGGCGACTACGAGCAGGTCATCCGCTGGAACACCGAGGCCATCGCGGCGGACGACCGGTACGCCGACCACCGCGGGCCGCTGAACTTCTACTCGCTCTACCGCGCGCACGACCACCACTTCCGGATCTACGGCGCGATGTTCAGCGCGCAGCTCGGTGTCGCGCTCGACGCCGCGACCGCCCTGGAGGGACTGGTCACCGAGGAGCTCCTGCGGATCGAGTCGATGCCGATGGCCGACTGGCTCGAGGGCTTCGCGCCGATGCGGCTGCACGTCCTCGTGCGGTTCGGGCGCTGGGACGAGCTGGTCGCGACGCCGCTCCCGCGCGACCCGGAACTGTGGGCGACGACGACTGCGATGACCCACTACGCGCGGGGCGTGGCCCACGCGGCCTCCGAGCGCGTCGCCGAAGCAGAGGCCGAGCGCGAGCTGTTCCGCGCCGCCGTCGAGCGCGTCCCCGCGTCGCGGTACCTCTTCAACAACACGTGCCTCGACATCCTCGCCATCGCCGGCGCGATGCTCGACGGCGAGGTCGCGTACCGGCGCGGCGACTACGACACCGCGTTCGCCGACCTCCGTCGCGCCATCGAGCTCGACGACACCCTGCCCTACGACGAGCCGTGGGGCTGGATGCAGCCCACGCGCCACGCGTACGGCGCGCTGCTGCTCGAGCAGGGCCACGTCGAGGAGGCCGCCGCGGTCTACGCCGCCGACCTCGGGGTGGACGACACGCTGGGCCGTCCGCGTCAGCACCCGAACAACGTCTGGAGCCTGCACGGCTACCACGAGTGTCTCGGGCGACTGGGCCGCGCCGATGAGGCCGCGGTGGTCAAGCAGCAGCTGGACCTCGCCGCCGCGCGCGCCGACATCCCGATCAGGGCGTCGTGCTTCTGCCGGCTGCACACCGCAGCCTGACGTCCGCCCCTACGTTCGCTTCTTGCGGATGTCCTCGAGCTGCCAGTCGATCCAGTCGCCCGGATCGCGCTGCGTGATGATCGCCCGCAGCCCGTCGGCCCGCCGCGCGCGCTCCTCGGCGTCCATCGTCAGCGCCGCGTGGATCGAGTCGGCGGTCTCCTGGATGTCGAACGGGTTGACGCTGAGCGCGAACTCCCCGAGCTCCTCGTGCGCGCCGGTGTTCTCGGACAGGATCGACACGCCGTTGCGCTCGTTGACGACCGGGCCCTCCTTCGCCACGAGGTTCATGCCGTCGAACATGGCGTTGACCATGAGCACGTCGTAGTGCTTGTAGGAGGCCATCGCCTCCTCGAGGTCGTCGCGCAGCTTGAGGTGGATCGGCATCCAGTCCGGGGTGCCGTGGCGGTGGTTGACGACGGCGACGAGCGCCTCGATGCGCTCGAGGTACTCGGCGTACTCCGGCACGTCGGTTCGCGACGGCATGAGCTGCGCCATGAAGGTCACGCGCTCGCTGAACTCCGGGTGCTGCTCGAGGAACAGGTCGAACGCCGAGAAGCCGCGCAGCACGTTCTTCGAGAGGTCCGCGCGGTCGACGCGCAGGATGAGGTGGTCGCGGCGGCGGCGCAGCAGCTGGCCCTCGAACTCGGAGACCCGCGGGGAGGACGCGACGTTCCGCGTCGCGTTCCAGTCGATGGGCAGCGGGTAGTGGCGGACCCAGACCTCGCGGCCGTCCGGCGTGCTGACGATGCCCTGATCGAAGTCGACGGCGTAGCCCTCGAGCAGGTCGCGGCAGCACTGCAGGAAGTTCCAGCGGTACGACCGCGTGTGAAAGCCGATGATGTCGTTGGACAGCAGGCCCTCGTACAGGTCGTTGCGGATGCGGGTGGGCAGCACGCGCCACGCGTCGGGCTGGGTCCACGGGATGTGGACGAAGTGGTGGAGGAACGCGTCGGGCCGCGCCTTGCGCACGAGACCCGGCAGCGTGTACAGGTGGTAGTCGTGGATCATCACGACGGGGTCCTCGACCCCGTCGATCTGCTCCACCACGGCGTCCGCGAGGTCCTCGTTGACGACGTTGTAGCCCCACTCGAAGGCCTCGACCTCGTGGCGGCGGATGTCCGGCGCGTTGGACAGATCCCAGAGGTAGTGCTGGATGAACCACAGCATCGGGTTCGCGAAGATGTTGTAGAAGCGGTCGTACGCCGCGGGGTCGCTGGCGACGAGCTTCACGCTGTACGTCCCGCCCGCCGGCGAGGTCACCTCGATCGGCTTGCCGCCCGCGTCGTGCGCGCGCTCGGCGTCGCCGTCGGTCAGCGCGCTGGCGATCCAGACGGCGTCGCGGTGCGAGGCCAGGCCGGTGAGCGCCGTCACCAGGCCGCCCGTGCCGCGCTTGACCGTCCCGTCGTCCTCGAACGTGACCGGCCCGCGGTTGGAGACGAGGACGAGTGGGGCGTGGTCGGGCGTCATGACGGGGTCTGCAGTTCCGTGAAGATCTTGAGGTAGTCGCGCAGGTACCGCGGGGTGAGGAAGTGCTTGCGCACGTGCTCCTTGCCGCGCCGGCCGAGCGCCTTGCCCAGCGCCGGGTCGCGCAGGATGTCCACGGTGCGGGCCGCGCACTGCTCGACGGTCTCGACCAGGTACCCGGAGACCCCGTTCTCAATCTGCAGCGGGATGCCGCCGACGTTGCCGCCGATGAACGGCCGGCCCTTCCAGATCGCCTCGCTCACCGTCAGACCGAAGCCCTCGCGCGTCGACTTCTGGATGAGCACGTCGGCGTGCGACTGGAACGCGTTGACCTCGATCGCGCCGACGTTGTTGAAGTTGTTGAGGATGTGGATGTCCGGGTCGCCGTC
>JAEMQS010000081.1 GCA_016463765.1 Solirubrobacteraceae bacterium
TGCCGAAGCTGCGCGCCGCGGGCGGCCGGATCGTGTTCGTGTCGTCGGTGAGCGGGCGGATCTCGACGCCGATGACCGGGGCCTACACCGCGTCGAAGTTCGCGCTCGAGGCGATCGGCGACGCCATGCGCGTCGAGCTGCGCCCCTGGGGCATCCCGGTGTCGCTCGTGGAACCCGGGGCGATCGACACGGACATGTGGCAGACCGCCCCCGAGATGATCGAGGAGACGAACGCGCGGATGGCGCCGGAGTACCAGGAGCTGTACGGCGGGCACGTCGACGGGATGCGCAAGACCGTGCGCTTCATCCAGAAGCAGGCCTCGCCCGCGAAGACCGTGGTGGCCGCGATCGAGAAGGCGCTGACGGCGGAGAAGCCGAAGGCCCGCTACGTCGTCGGGGTGGACTCCAAGGCGCAGCTCGCGGCGAGGGCCATCCTGCCCACCCGAGCCTTCGACGCGATCATCGCGCGGGGTACGGGCACCCCGAAACGCCGCTAGGCGATGCGCGTGACCGCAGGCTCGGGCCGTCCCGTGCTGGCCTTCTGGCAGTCGCTGCGGGCCAGCCTGCTTGCCGTTCCTCTGGCGTACCTGCTCGGCGCCGTCGTGCTGATCGCCGGGCTCTACGCCGTGGGGGAGATCGAGGCACCGGCGCTGCGGCCTGAGGACGGCGCGCTCGCGCAGGACCTGCTGCCCGCGATCGGTACGGCGACGCTGACCCTCGCCGGCTTCGTCCTGACGATCACGACACTCTCCATCCAGTTCACCGCCACGAGCTACGCGCCCCGGCTCGTCGAGCCGCTGCGCCGCGACGCGGTCCTGCAGCACACCCTCGGGGTCGCGCTCGCGACGTTCGCGTTCTCCTTCGGCGTCCTGGTCGGTGTGGGACCGGAGGGCGAGGTCTCGGCCACCGTCGCGGTCGGCATCGCACTGGCGGGCGCCGCCGCCACGATCCTGCTCTTCATCGCGCTGCTCGATCGCGTGACGAACCGCCTGCGGCCGGGCCGGATGATGCGAGGCGTCACCGACGATGCGCTCGGCGTGATCGATCGGGTGTACGCCGAGCCCCATGACGAAGGTCCCGACGGCACGGGCGAGGACCGGGTTCCCGATCGGGTGGTCGCCGACTGGTCGTCACTCCCGGACCGGGCGGTGGTGTGGTGGACGGGGGACTACGGGCTCATCGTCAACATGGCGTTCGACCGGCTGCGCGATGTCGCGCGCGAGCACGAGGTGCGCCTCGATTGCGTCCTGCCGGTCGGCGCGTTCGTGCAGCGGCGTGAGGCGCTGGCTGTCGTGTACGCGCAGGACGATGGCGCGCCCGTCGGCGAGGTCACGGACGAACTGCGCGCCGCGATCGCGGGGTGCGTGGTCGTCGACGCCGAGCGCACGTCCGACGCGGACCCCGCGTTCGGTATGCGGCTGCTCGTCGACTCCGCCCTGCGCGCCCTGTCACCCGGGATCCAGGATCCGACGACCTCCGCGCAGGCGATCGAGCATCTCGAGCTGATCCTGGGCGTCCTGGCGGGCCGGCGGCTCGGACCCCGGGAGCTGCGCGACGACACCGGCGAGCTCCGGGTCACGGTGCCGGCTCCCGGGTGGGAGGCGCTGGTCGATCTGGCCTTCACGGAGATCGTGAGCTGCGCCAACGACCCGCAGACGCGGCGTGCGCTGGAGCGCACGCTCGATCGGCTCTCCACGCGGGTACCGCCCGATCGCCGTGATGCGCTGCGACCGATCGCCGGGACCCTCGCGCGGCGGTGACCACGTGCGCCACGCGCCGTCAGACCAGGTGGTGGGCCCCGTCGAGTTCGGCGACGAGCGCGTCCACGGCGTCGGGCCAGAACATGGCGCCCGAGCAGCGGCGCAGTTCGAGCACGGCGGCGTCCCGCGGCATCGCGGTCCGGTAGGGGCGGTCGGAGACCATCGCGTGGAAGGCATCGCACGTCAGCGTGATCCTGCTCGGCACCGGAATCTCCTCGCCCGCCAACCGGTCGGGGTACCCGGTGCCGTCCCAGCGTTCGTGCTCGGCCCGGATGGCCGGCCGCAGGTGCGCGAGCGCCTCGAGCTGCCCGACGATGTCGGCGCCCACGGCGGGGTGGGTGCGCATGACCTCCCACTCCTCGTCGGTGAGCGGTCCGGGCTTGCGGAGGATCGCGTCGGGGATGCCGACCTTGCCGAGGTCGTGCAGGAGCGCGACCTGCTCGACGTCCGTGATCTCCTCGTCGGCGAGCCCGAGGCGCCGCGCGACGGCCACGGCCAGGTCGACGACGGCGTGGGAGTGGTCGCTGGTGTAGTCGTCGCGGACCTGCAGCGCGGCAAGCAATGCCTGCAGGCTGGCGTCGCGCGCCTCCTGTGCACGGATCCTGCGCAGCGACTGGCGGAAGCCGAGCTCGTCGGCCACGAGCCTCGCGAGCACCTCCATGACGCGCACGTCGCGGTCGTCGAGGTCGCGCACGGGTGTGTGCTTCAGGCAGCAGAAGGCGCCGCGCAGCTCGCCGTCGTGGAGGATGAGCGGAACCCCGATGTACGCCCCGATCCGCAGGTTCTCCGTGACGGGGAGGTCGCGGACCCCGGGTTCGGCCGCGGTGTCGGCGATGGCGTTGGGGATCCGGCCGTCGAGCATCCGCGCGCAGTAGCTCTCGGCAGCCGGCAGCCAGGAGTCGTCCTGGAGGTCCCAGCCCGCCGTGTCGCCCTCCACGACGCGGAGCACCTTGCGCGGGCCGTCGAACTCGGCGAGCCACGCGATCTCCATGTCGAGCCGCTCTCGCGCGAGGTTCAGGGCATTCGCGATGACGACGCGCGCCTCAGCGTCGATCTCGCTGAGCGCGTCGGGGATCTCGAGTGTCGTGACCGTCACCGCGGCACCTTCCTTCGGCATCCTTCGTCGTGTATATCGCCCGCGCGCCGCCTCGTGCGCAGGTCCGGCTAGGGTTGACCGCCGCCATGGCACCCAAGATCGTCACCCTTCCCGGCGACGGCATCGGCCCCGAGATCCTCGCGCCGACCGTCGACATCATCGAGCGCCTCATCGGCGACGTCACGTTCGAGGAGCACGTCTTCGGCGGCGCGTCGATCGACGCGCACGGCACGGCGCTCACCGACGAGGTCGAAGCCGCCTGCAAGAGCGCCGACGCCGTCCTCCTCGCAGCCGTGGGCGGTCCGAAGTGGGACACGACCGATCCGAACGCGCCGCGGCCCGAGCAGGGCCTGCTCGGCATCCGCAAGGCCCTCGGCCTCTACGCGAACCTCCGTCCGGTCCGCCCGCTGCCGGCGCTGTATGACGCCAGCGCCCTGAAGCGCGAGATCATCGACGGCACCGACCTGCTCGTCGTCCGCGAGCTCACGGGCGGCATCTACTTCGGCGAGAAGACCCGCACGGCGACGGACGCATCGGACCTCTGCCACTACACGACCGCGGAGGTCGAGCGGATCGCGCGCACGGCGTTCGAGGCCGCCCGCGGCCGCTCGAACCGCGTGACGTCGGTCGACAAGGCCAACGTCCTGGAGACCTCGCGCCAGTGGCGCCAGGTCGTCCACGAGGTCCACGCCGCCGACTACAGCGACGTCGAGCTCGAGGACGTCCTCGTCGACAACTGCGCGATGCAGCTCATCGTCCGCCCGTCGAGCTTCGACGTCATCGTCACCGAGAACCTCTTCGGCGACATCCTCAGCGACGAGGCCGCGATGCTCACGGGCTCGATCGGCATGCTGCCCAGCGCCTCGCTCGGCGCCGCGGGCGATCCGGGCCTGTTCGAGCCCGTCCACGGCTCGGCGCCGGACATCGCCGGCCAGGGGATCGCCAACCCGCTGGCGATGTTCCTGTCGGCCGCGATGCTCCTGCGCCACGGCCTGGGTCGCGAGGCCGAGGCGGCGTCCCTAGAATCGGCAGTCGACGCCGCGCTGGCCGAGGGCCTGCGCACGCGCGACCTGGGGGGGACGGCGGGCACCGCCGAGGCCACCCAGGCGGTCCTTTCCCACCTGTAGAACGCCGAGGAGCGAACGTGCAGCAAGCGGATCTCATCTGGATGAACGGCCAGCTCATCCCGTGGGACGACGCGAAGGTTCACGTCCTCACGCACGGGCTGCACTACGGCACGTCCGTGTTCGAGGGGGTCCGCTGCTACGACACCGAGATCGGCCCGGCGGTCTTCCGCCACGCCGAGCACGTTGACCGGCTCTTCCGGTCCGCCGAGCTCTACTACATGCCGATCCCGTTCACGCGCGAGCAGCTGCGCGACGCGACGAACGCCACGATCTCGGGCAACAACCTGCGCTCCTGCTACATCAGGCCGCTGGTCTTCCGCGGCTACGGCCAGATGGGCCTGTTCCCGCTCGACGCGCCGGTCGACGTCATGATCGCCTGCTGGGAGTGGGGCGCGTACCTCGGTGAGGCCGGCAAGCGCGAGGGCATCCGCGCGAAGGTCTCGTCGTGGCGGCGCATCAGCCCGCAGTCGCTGATCCCGCAGGCGAAGGCCGGCGGCCAGTACCTCAACAGCGTCCTGGCGAAGATCGAGATCCAGAAGGCCGGCTACGAGGAGGCCATCCTCCTCGACGAGCACGGCAACGTCTGCGAGGGCTCGGGCGAGAACATCTTCGTCGTGCGCGACGGGAAGATCGCCACGCCGCCGCTCACCGCGTCGATCCTCAACGGCATCAGCCGCGACTCTGCGATGACGATCGCCAAGGACCTGGGCTTCGAGCTCGAGGTCCGCGACATCACGCGCGCCGAGCTCTACCTCGCCGACGAGGTCTTCATGACCGGCACGGCCGCCGAGCTCGTGCCGGTGCGTGAGATCGACGACCACGCGATCGGCACGGGCCGCCCCGGCGAGATCACGCTCGCGATCCAGAAGACGTTCGAGGACGCCCTGCACGGGCGCGACGCCCGGTACCGCGACTGGCTCGATCCGGTTCCGGTCTCCGCCGAGGTCGCGTAGATCTCATGGGCCAGGCAGCGATCGCACGAATTCGGCAGGCGGTCTGAGCGCGCACGCGTTCATGCCGCCTTTCCCGTCTTTCGTCCGATCACTTAGCCTGAAGGAGTCCCGCCGATGACCCAGATCCAGCTCTACGACGCCACCCTGCGCGACGGCATGCAGGGGGAAGGCATGTCGCTGACCGCCGCTGAGAAGCTGCGCGTCGTGCACAAGCTCGACGAGCTCGGCGTGCACCTGATCGAGGCGGGCTTCCCGGCGTCGAACCCCAAGGAGGAGGAGCTGTTCGCCCTCCTCGCCCGCGAATCGTTCGTCAACGCCGAGATTGCGGCGTTCGGCATGACCCGCCGCCGCGACGTGGCCGCGGCCGACGACCCCGCGCTCCGCGTCCTGGTCGACTCGTTCGCGCCCGTCTGCACCATCGTGGGGAAGACGTGGGGCTTGCACCTGGAGAAGGTCGTGCGGGTCGACCGCGAGGAGAACCTCGCGATGATCTCGGAGTCCGTCGCGTTCCTGCTCGAGCAGGGCAAGCGCGTGGTCTACGACGCCGAGCACTTCTTTGACGCCTGGCGCGACGACGAGGCCTACGCGCTGCGCTGCCTGCGCGCCGCCGCGGACGCCGGAGCAGAGACGCTCGCGTTGTGCGACACCAACGGCTCGTCGCTGCCGCATCAGATCGCCGCCGCGACCGCGCGGGTCGTCAGCGAGCTTCCGGACACGCGGATCGCCATCCACTGCCACAACGACTGCGAGTGCGGCGTGGCGAACTCGCTGGCCGCGGTCGACGCGGGCGCGCGTCAGGTCCAGGGGACGATCAACGGCATCGGCGAGCGGACGGGCAACGCCAACCTGGTCTCCATCATCGCCAACCTCGAGCTGAAGATGGGCTACGAGGCGCTCCCCGCCGGCCACCTCGAGCTGCTCACCGAGACCGCGCATTACGTCGACGAGCTCCTGAACGTCGCGCCGGACGCCAACCAGCCGTTCGTGGGCCGCAACGCGTTCGCCCACAAGGGCGGACTGCATGTCGCCGGCGTCCGCGCCGACGCGACGACCTTCGAGCATGTCGACCCCGCCCTGGTCGGCAACCACCGCGACCTGCTCGTCTCGGAGCTCGCCGGCAAGGCGACGGTCGTCGAGAAGGCCGAGGAGGCCGGTCTCGCCGTCGACGACGATGCGGCTGCTCGCGTGATCGAGCGCGTGAAGGAGCTCGAGCACGAGGGCCACCAGTTCGAAGCCGCCGACGCATCGTTCGAGCTGCTCATGCGCCGCGAGTCGGGTGAGTACGAGCCCCTGTTCACGCTGGAGAGCTGGCGGGTGATCATCGAGAAGCGCGAGGACGGCAAGGTCCAGACCGAGGCGACCATCAAGCTGTGGGCCGACGGCGAGCGCTACGTCCACACCGCCGAGGGCAACGGCCCGGTCCACGCCCTCGACGCCGCGCTGCGCGGCGCGATCACCGCTCGCCACCCGCACCTCGCGGACATCGAGCTCGTGAACTTCAAGGTCCGCATCCTGGACGAGACCAAGGGCTCGGATGCCCGCATCAGAGTCCTCGTGGACGCCTCGGACGGCGTCGAGACGTGGGGGTCCATCGGAGTGTCGACGAACCTCATCGAGGCGTCGTGGCAGGCCCTCGTGGACTCACTCGAGCATCCGATGCAGCCGGGCCGGGCCGATGTCGCCTCGCCGCCGGTCGCGGTTCGCCCCGCCCGCACATGAACGTCGTCCCCGACGTCATCCCGGTGGCCCAGCCGGTCCTCGGCCCGGAGGAAGAGGCGGCGGTCATCCAGGTGCTGCGGTCCGGCTACCTGTCGCTCGGCCCGCGCGTGCCCGCCTTCGAGGAGGCATTCGCCGGGCGGCTCGGGGCGACGTGCGCGAGCGCGGTCAGCAGCGGGACCGCCGGACTGCACCTGGCACTGCGGGCGGTCGGCGTCTCCGACGGCGATGAGGTCGTGACGTCCCCGTTCTCGTTCGTCGCCAGCGCGAACGTCGCGCTCTTCGAGCGTGCGCGCCCGGTGTTCGCCGACATCGACCCGGTGACGCTCACGCTGGACCCCGATGCCGCGGCCGCGGCGATCACCGACCGCACGACCGCCATCCTGCCCGTGCACATCTTCGGCTGGCCCAGCGATCTCGCCGGGCTGCGCCGCCACGGCCTGCCGCTCGTCGAGGACGCCTGCGAGGCGCTCGGTGCGGTCCACCCAGACGGCACCCCCGTCGGCGCCACCGGCGACCCGGCGGTCTTCGCCTTCTACGCGAACAAGCAGATGACCACCGGCGAGGGCGGCCTGGTCACGATGGGCGATCCGGAGATGAAGGTCCGCATGGACTCCGAGCGCAACCAGGGCCGCGCCCCGGATATGGACTGGCTCGACCACGACCGCCTGGGGTTCAACTACCGCCTGTCGGACATCGCGTGCGCCATCGGCCTTGCGCAGCTCGACCGGCTCGACGGCATGCTCGCGGGACGCGCCCGCGTGGCTGCCGCCTACCGCGAGGCGCTCGCGGGCATCGAAGGCCTGACCCTGCCGTGCGAGGACCACGGCGGCGCGAAGCGGGGCTGGTTCGTCTTCGTCGTCCAGCTGCCGCACGGGGTCGACCGCGACGCGGCGATCCGCGCGCTCCGCGAACGCGGCATCCAGAGCAAGCCGTACCTGCCCGCCATCCACCTCATGAGCTTCTACCGCGAGCGCTTCGGCCACCGCGAAGGCGAGTTCCCCGTGTGCGAGGACGTGGCCGCCCGTTCGGTCGCGCTGCCGTTCTTCCCGCGCATGACCGAGGGCCAGGTCGCCCGCGTGGGGGAGGCCCTGCGCGCAGTCCTGGAAGGATGAGGGCATGTCGCGCTTCTCGCTCCCGCAGGACCCGGTCTTCCAGCAGCTGAACACGTCCCTGGGCTACGACCGCCGGCTCTGGCCCCACGACATCGCCCAGTCCCGCGCACACGCGACGATGCTCGCGGCGCAGCGGATCATCAGCGACGACGAGCGCGACGAGATCCTCCGCGGCCTCGACGAGGTCGCTGCCGAACTCGAACGCGGCACCTTCGACTTCGACGGCGGCGACGAGGACATCCACATGGCCGTCGAGCGGCGCCTGACGGAGATCGTCGGACGCGCGGGCGGCAAGCTCCACACGGCGCGCTCGCGCAACGACCAGGTCGTGACGGACCTCGCGATGTTCGTCCGGACCGAGGCCGGCGCGACCGCCGAGCTGGCGACCGAGCTGGCGACGACGCTCATCGACGTCGCCGAAGCGCACCTCGACTGGCCGCTCCCGGGCTACACCCACCTGCAGCGCGCCCAGCCCGTCTACCTCTCGCACCACCTGCTGGCGTACGTGTGGATGCTCCTGCGCGACCGTGCCCGCCTGCGCTTCACGGCCGAACAGGCGTCGCTGCTCCCGCTCGGAGCCGGTGCCCTGGCGGGCGTGAACTTCGACACCGACCGCCGGCTCGTCGCCCGCGAGCTCGGGTTCGACGGTGTGGTGCCGAACTCGATCGACGCCGTCTCCAACCGCGACTTCGCCTTCGACCTGCTCCACGCGCTCAGCGTCTGCGCGACCCACCTGTCGCGGCTGGGCTCCGAGCTCGTGATCTGGTCGTCCGAGGAATTCGGCTTCGTGACCATGAGCGACGCGTGGAGCAGCGGCTCGTCGATCATGCCGCAGAAGAAGAACCCCGACGCCGCGGAGCTCCTGCGGGCCAAGGCGCCACGCGTGGTCGGCCACATGGCCGCGCTCCACGGCGTGATGCACGCCCTGCCGCTGACGTACAACAAGGACCTCCAGGAGGACAAGGAGCATCTGTTCGACGCCGTCGACACGGTGCAGCTCTCGTTGCGCGCGGCCACCGGGATGATGAGCACCGCGACCTTCCACGCGGACCGCATGCGTGAGGCGGCCGCCGACGAGCTGATTGCGGCGACGGACCTCGCGGACCTGCTCGTCAAGCGCGGCGTGCCGTTTCGCGAGTGTCACGGCATCGTCGCCGGGCTCGTCCGCGACGCGGTCGACAGCAACCGCGCGCTGTCGTCGTTCTCCGCCGATGAGCTGCTCGCCCACAGCGAGCACCTGGATGACGGCGTCGCCGCGGTGCTGCAGCAGTCGTCGTGGCTGGAGAGCAAGGTCTCCGAGGGCGGCACGTCCCTGGCCCGCGTGCGGGAGCAGCTGGACGCCGCGCGCGACGCCCTGCGGTGACGCTCCCGCCCGCGCTGCGCCTTCCCGTCGCCGACGCGGCGCCCGCGCTGCTGGGGCACACGGTGACGGTGGGCGGGCGCACCGGCGTCATCGTGGAGACCGAGGCCTACCACGAGGCGGAGCCCGCCTGCCACGCGTTCATCGGTCGAACCGCGAGGACCGAGACGCTCTTCGCCGCTCCCGGCGTCTGGTACGTCTACCGGTCCTACGGCATCCACGCGCTGCTGAATGCCGTGGTCGAAACCGAGGGTGTGGGCGCCGCGGTGCTCATTCGTGCCCTCGAGCCGCTGTCAGGGCTCGACGAGATGCGCGCACGTCGCGGCCCGACCGCGCGCACGGACCTCGATCTGTGCTCCGGCCCCGGGAAACTCAGCCAGGCGCTCGGCATCGATGTCGATGCCAACGGCACGGACGTGCTGCGCGGCGCGATCCGCCTGGGGCCGCCGCCACCGGGATGGGAGGCTCCGGACATCGTCGACGGCCCACGGATCGGGATCACGAAGGCGACTGAGCTGCCTTGGCGCTTCTCCGTCGCCGGCAACCGGCACGTGTCGCGGCCTCGGCCGCGCGCCTAGCTCAGCCGGTGGAGGGCGTGGCGCCGCCGGTCGGCGCGTCGCCGCCCGGAGCCGGCGCGGGTGTCGGCGCCGGTGTCGGGGCGGGTGCCGGGGTCGGCGCCGGAGCCGGGTCGGGCGCCGGGGTCTGCCCACCGCCGCCACCACCGCCGTCGCCGGTACCGCCGCCGGTCTCTCCGTCGCCACCCGTATCGGGGGCTTCGCCGCCCTCGCGTTCGGCGTCGCCGGCGCCCGTCGTGGACGTGGGCGCCGGGGTCGTCCCGGTCCCGGTGCCGGGGGTCGCCTCGCCGAGTGGCGTGCTGTCCTCGTCGGGCGCGCCGAGACCGAGCTCTTCACAGCGCTTGGTCTTCTTCTGCTTCTCGGTCTTGCACCGGGCCTTCGCGCGCTCCTCGTCGAGTGCCAGGGCGGACTTCATGAACTCCTGCCAGATGGCGGCGGGGTAGGTGCCGCCCGCGACCGGATCGCCCTGCCATTCGGTCTTCATGGGCTGGACCTTGTCGGCGTAGCCGACCCACACGGCGACCGTGTACTCCTCGGTCGACCCGACGAACCACGCGTCGCCGTAGTCCTCCGTGGTGCCCGTCTTGCCCCAGACACGGACTCCGTTGCCGAGTGCCGCGCGCTTGGCCGTGCCGCTGGTCACGACGGACTGCATCAGCGACACCGACGTGCTGGCGACGTCTTCCGAGACGATCCGCGTGCGCTTGCGCTTGTTGCGGGCGATGACGTTGTCGAGATCCGAACGGCGGCGCACGGAGCGGATGCCCACGGGCCCGCGCGACCGTGTTCCCAGCGAGCCGGACACAATCTTGCCGCCGGTCGCGAACGTCTCGTAGGCGTGAGCCATGTCGAGGGCGGTCACGCCCTCCTTCAGGCCGCCGAGGGTGATCGCGTAGTTCTTGGAGACGGGGGTGCGGATGCCCATCCGCTTGGCGAGGTTCGCGACCTTGCCGACGCCCACGTCGATGCCGACCGCGGCGTACACGGCGTTGTCGGAGAAGGTGGTCGCGCCCGCGAGCGACTGGGATCCGGCGTAGTTGCCCTCGTAGTTGTTGACGACGAACTTCTCCTTGCCACCGGAGTTCGGCACCGTGAACTCCCGCTTGCGCGAGGGCCACACCGACCCCGGGCCGATGCCTTCGCGCAGGGCGGCCGCGAGGACGAAGGGCTTGAAGGACGACCCGGGCTGCCGCTGACCCTGGGTGGCCAGGTTGAACGGCGCCGCGTCGTAGTCGCGTCCGCCGACCATGGCACGGACCTCGCCGGTGCCGTTGTCGATCGCGACGAGCGACGCGGACGGTCCCGCCGGGTTGCTCAGCCACTTGTTCACGGCCTGCTCGGCGCGGGCCTGCATCTTCAGGTCCAGCGTGGTCTGGATCCGCAGGCCACCCTCGAAGGCGCGACGCGGCCCGTAGCGCTCGGCGGCCTGCTGGCGCACCCAGCTGGCGAAGTACCCCGAGCCGGGCGTGACGGCCTTGAGCTTCGGGGGACGGACCTGTTCCGGCGCGGGCAGCGGCTCCGCCTTACCGCGCTGGAAGTCCAGCTCCGTGATGTAGCCCTGCTCGTACATGCGCTGCAGCACGAGGTTGCGGCGCTCGCGCGCGGACTCGGGACGCGTCACCGGGTCATAGGCCGTCGGGTTGGAGACGACGCCGGCGATCATGGCGGCCTCGTGCGGCTTGAGCTCGTCGGCGCACCGTCGTTCCTTCCCGCCGCAGCCCTCGTGGTTGATGTCCTGGCCGAAGTACGTGCGCGCCGCCGATTCGATCCCGTACGCGCCGTTGCCGAAGTAGATGGAGTTCAGGTACTCCGTGAGGATCTTCTCCTTCGACCACTTGCGCGTCAGGTGGAACGCGAGCGCCGCCTCGCGGATCTTGTTGAAGACCGTGCGTTCCTCCTGCGCCTTCGTCGCGTTCTTGACGAACTGCTGCGTGATCGTGGAGCCGCCCTGGACCGCGCCGCCGGCCTGGATGTCCTGCACCAGGGCGCGCGCGGTGCCCCGGAGGTCGACTCCCGGATGCTCGTAGTAGCGCCGGTCCTCGATGGCGATGATCGCGTGCTGCATCGCCGGCGCGATCTCGTCCTTCTCGACGATGATGCGCCCCGTATTCGACGTCAGCAGGGCGAGCGGTTCGCCCCGGACGTCGGTCAGCAGCGAGTTCTGCGCCTGGCGGTACTCGGCGCGGTTCTCCAGCGCCGGAAGATCAGAGGCGACGGCCATCATCATGCCGAAGAGGGTCGAGACCCCTGCGAGCAGGCCGAGGCCGAGCAGGATGAAGAGGAGCCTCAGCTTCTTCACCCGCGGCTTCACCGGGGGGATGTCCGTTGGTCCGTACACGCTCATGGGAGCTGGTGTGCGAGCCCGCGACCAGGATGGTCCGCGGCCGCGAAAAGCCGGGCGTTCAGGCCCGGCCGAGGGTCCTCAGTCTACCATTGGCCCGGATGGCCCAAGCTCCTGAAGACGCCGCCTTCCTGTCCCGCAACGCCGTGGATTGCCTGCCGTCCGGGGCCTTGGCGGACAAGCTCCGGCTCGACCGGCCGCTGCGGGTCAAGCTCGGGCTCGACCCGACGGCGCCCGACATCCACCTGGGTCACGTCGTGGTCCTGCAGAAGCTCCGCGAGTTTCAGGACCGCGGGCACCTGGTCGTCCTGATCGTCGGCGACTACACCGCTCGCGTGGGCGATCCCAGCGGTCGCTCCTCCACGCGGCCGCTGCTCTCGGGCGAGGAGATCGACGCCAACGCGCAGTCCTACCAGGAGCAGGCGTTCACCGTGCTCGACCCGGCGCGCGTGGAGGTGCGCCGCAACTCCGAGTGGCTGGACATGCCGATGGAGGACCTCTTCGCGCTGACGCGCACCGCGACGGTCGCGCAGATCCTCGAGCGCGACGACTTCGCCAAGCGCTACGCGGCGCGAACGCCCATCTCGATCCTCGAGCTCCTGTACCCGATGCTCCAGGCCTACGACTCGGTCGCGATCGACGCCGACGTCGAGCTCGGCGGCACCGATCAGAAGTTCAACCTGCTGCTGGGCCGTGACGTGCAACGCGCGTACGGCAAGCCCGAGCAGGTGGTCCTGACGATGCCGATCCTTCCGGGCGTCGACGGCGAGCGGAAGATGAGCAAGTCGCTCGGCAACCACATCGGTGTCGCCGAGCCACCGGGGGAGATGTACGGCAAGACCTTGCGCATCCCCGACAGCGCGATGCCCCAGTGGTACGACCTCCTCCTGGGCGAGCCGGTCCCCTCGGACCTCAGCCCACGCGACGCCAAGCACGCGCTCGCGCGGCGGCTGGTCACCCGTTTCCACGGGGCAGATGCCGCCACGGACGCAGCGGCGCACTTCGAGCAGGTCGTCATCCGCGGCGACATCCCCGATGACGTCCCTGAGCATCACTTCGCGCCAAACGGCGGAGCAGTGCACATGCCGGCGATCCTCGCCGACGCGTTCGGCCTCTCCCGCTCGGAGGCGCGTCGCATGCTCGGCCAGGGCGCCGTGAAGCTCGACGGCGCCGCACTGCGCGGAGAAGACCTGGACCTTCCGTCGGAGCGTCTCGACGGGGCGGTCCTGCAGGTCGGAAAGCGCCGGTTTTGCCGGCTCGTCGCGACGTGAACGCGCGTCCGTCCGCAGGGGCGCTATAGTTCTCCGTCCGGTCGGGCCCTGGCCCGGGGCCGGCACCGCCTCAGAGCGACTGCCCGCCACGTGCTATCCTGATCGGTCCTGACTCAGAGAGTTCCCGAATCACTTCGGACCTCTGCGCGCCAGGGGAGCGAGTCCCGCTCCGAGCAGGCGCACGGTCTTTGAAAACTCAACAGCATGCGTACGCCACTCCGGAACTATCCGGGGAGGAGTACGTCCAGAATTCGATTCCTCCGCTTCGGCGGAGGACCTGAAACCAACTCCGTCATGTCCGCGGATCGACACGTGTACGTCGAACCGCACATAGTTCATGACAACTCTGTGACGGTTGTGGCCTTCGGGCCGCGACCAAGAAGTTCTTCACGGAGAGTTTGATCCTGGCTCAGGACGAACGCTGGCGGCGTGCTTAACACATGCAAGTGGAGCGACGAACCAGGGCTTGCCCTGGGGCAGAGCCGCGAACGGGTGAGTAACACGTGGGTTACCTGCCCTGATGACCGGGACAACCCGTCGAAAGACGGGCTAATACCGGATGTGCCCTTCGGGGGAAAGGAAGCTTCGGCCTCCGCATCAGGATGGGCCCGCGGCCCATTAGCTTGTTGGTGGGGTAACGGCCTACCAAGGCAACGATGGGTAGCTGGTCTGAGAGGACGATCAGCCACACTGGGACTGAGACACGGCCCAGACTCCTACGGGAGGCAGCAGTGGGGAATCTTGCACAATGCGCGAAAGCGTGATGCAGCAACGCCGCGTGGGGGAAGACGGCCTTCGGGTTGTAAACCTCTTTCAGTTGGGACGAAGGTTCAACGGTGAATAGCCGGCTGAACTGACGGTACCTTCAGAAGAAGCCCCGGCTAACTACGTGCCAGCAGCCGCGGT
>JAEMQS010000193.1 GCA_016463765.1 Solirubrobacteraceae bacterium
GCCTGGCGGGTCATGAAGTTGATGGCCTCCGGCGTGACGTGCTCGGCCGCCATGACGAGGTCGCCCTCGTTCTCGCGGTCCTCGTCGTCGACGACCACGATCATCTTGCCGGCGGCGATGTCCTCCAGCGCCTCCTCGATCGTGGCGAACTTCACGTCATCGCGCGTCGTTGCGCTCATCGCACGGCTCCCGTCAGCTTCTCGACGTACTTGGCCAAGACATCCACCTCCAGATTGACCGGACGCCCGGGGGCGGCGGCCCCGAGGTTGGTCCGCTCCAGCGTCTCCGGAATGAGCGAGACGGCGAAAGATTCCTCGTCGATGCGCGCGACGGTCAGCGACACGCCGTCGACCGCGATCGACCCCTTCTCCACGACGTAGCGCAGCAGCGCCGGATCCTCGGGCGCGATCGTGACGATCTTGGCGAAGCCGTCGTCCTCGACGGCGCTGACCCGCGCGAGCCCATCGACGTGGCCCTGCATGATGTGCCCGCCCAGCCGCGCGTCGGCGCGCAGGGCGAGTTCCAGATTGACCGGATCGCCCGTGGCCAGCTCGCCGAGCGACGACCGGCGCAGCGACTCGTGCATGACGTCGGCGGTGAACGCCTCGCCGGTCAGCGTCGTGGCGGTCAGGCACACGCCGTTGACGGCGACGCTGTCCCCCAGGCCGATCTCGGGCACCAGCGCGGTGGCGAGCGTCAGCCGGACGCCGTCTTCGGTGGCATCGACGGCCGCCACGCGGCCCAGGTCCTCGACGAGTCCCGTGAACACGTCACCACTCCTTGACGCGGGCGGAGATGAGCAGGTCGTCCTCGACGCGTTCGCAGTCGAGCGTCAGGGCGCGCAGCGCGTCACCGATCGACTCCGCGCCGACGCCCTCAAGCGGATCGCGGGCGGTCTTGCCGCCGAGCACGATCGGGGCCAGGAACAGGCGAATCTCGTCGATCTCCCCGGCGTCGAAGAACGCGCCGGCGAGCTTCGGGCCGCCCTCGAGGAGGATCGAGTTGACGCCGAGCGCGCCGAGCTGGTCGAGCGCGCTGAGGACCCGGGCGGGCTCGTTGCCGCCCTGGGCGACGACGACGTCGACGCCGGCCGCGCTGAGGCTGTTCGTGCGGCGGCGCGGCGCGGCCCGGCTGACCACGACCGTGAGCGGCACCTCGGAGACCTCGGCCACGAGCTTGCTGTCGACCGGCAGGCGGGCCGTCGAGTCGAAGACCACGCGGCGCGGCTGGCGCACGCTGGGGTCGTCGCCGGACAGGTGGCGCGCGGTGAGCTGCGGGTCGTCGTGCAGCGCGGTACCGATGCCGACCGCGACCGCGTCGACGCTCGCCCGCCACTGGTGCACCCGCACCCGGCTCGATTCGCCGGAGATCCACTGCGAGTCCCCGGTGCGCGTCGCCACCTTGCCGTCGAGCGTCATGGCGGACTTGAAGAGGACCCAGGGCCGGCCGGTCTTCGCGTGCTTGCGGAAGGCCTGGTTGAGCTGGCGGGCACGCACCGCGAGGTCGCTGGCGGGGTCGGCGACCTGCACGTCGATGCCCTCGTCGCGCAGGATCCCGAGCCCGCGGCCGCTCGCCTTCTCGGTCGGGTCGTCGCTGGCGACGACGACACGGCCGATGCCGGCACGGGTGATCGCATCGGTGCACGGCGGCGTCTTGCCCTCGTGGCAGCACGGCTCGAGCGACACGTACATCGTGGCGCCGGTGAGGTCGATGTCGCCCGCGTCGGCGAGCGCGTTGACCTCGGCGTGGGGGCCGCCGTACTCGGCGTGCCAGCCCTCGCCCACGACCTCGCCGTCCTTGACGATCACCGCGCCGACGACGGGATTCGGGTGTACCCGTCCCTTGCCGTTGCGCGCCAGGTCGACGGCGCGTTCGAGGTGCCGGCGGTCGGTCTCGGTCTGCAGGGCCATGCCCCGAGGAGTGTAGGTGTCCGCGCGCAGATCGCTCGACGCGCCGTCAGCCCGATTCGACCGGTGGACCGCACGGCGCCCCGCGCAGGCGGTAGATCGAGATCTCCGGGCCGGGCCGGGCGTAGCGCAGCGGGTAGTAGACGAAGCTCCAGTCGAAGTTGAACGGGACCGGCTCGGCACCCCGGTCGTACGGGCTGAACCGCGCCGCCAGCCGGCCCTCGCGCTCGAGCCGGTCGTAGTAGGCGATCGCCTCCGGCACACGCTCGGGTTCGGCCAGCGCGCGGCCCTGCTGGTGTGAGCCGACCACGACCCAGCAGAACTGCCCGCGCCGGTACTCGTCGAGGAGTTCGGGGCGCAGCGTCTTGACGTAGTCCTCGACGTTCACCACGACGCCGCCGGGCACGCGCTCACCGGTGTCGGGATCGAACGGCGACCGGCTCGTCCGCCACTTCAGCCAGCGATCGCCCGTGCTGGTCCGCCGGGACGGCAGCCCGATGTCCTGCGCCCAGGAGCCCGGCAGGAACGGCTCGACGACGAGCTTGCGTCCCGCGGGAACGTTGCGCGACAGCCAGTTGCGTGCCTCGTTGCGCGTGTCCTCCCGGGAGAGCACCCGATCGACGTGCACCGACGTGACGAGGCCCTGGAGCAGCACGAGCCCGAGGACCCCCGCCGTCACCGCCCAGCGGAGCCGTGGTTGCCGGCGGGCCAGGACGCCGACGAGCCACAGCGCGCCGAAGGCTGCGAGGAGGGCCAGGAACGGCAGGATCGGCATGAGCCAGCGGCCGAAGAACCGCTCCTGGGCGCCCATGAACGCGATGAACAGCAGCGGACCGGGCGCCAGCACCGCCAGCGCCCAGCGGTCGCGCCGCCACAGCACGACCGCGCCGGTCGCGGCGGCGGCGAGCGGGAGCCAGCCGAACCCCCAGGTCAGCGCCCACGCGTAGTGCAGCCAGCCGTTGTCCTGCGTGAGCCCGAGCTTGCCGCTGGCGTCGGCCGAGGCGTCGGACTGGTGGCTGACCCCGTCGAGGAAGGTGCGGGCGTCCAGCAGCGCGTACGGGTTCGCCACGAGGAACGCGACGACCGAGACCCCGGCCGCGACGAGCAGCCCCCGCAGCGCCGCGCGGCGGTCGGGCTGCGCCGCGGCCGCCGCGACGATCGCGAGCAGCACGATCCCGCCGGTGTACTTCGTCGCGCACGCCAGCCCGAGGCCGATGCCCGCGAGCACGAAGTCGCGGGTGCCGCCGCCGCGCAGGATCCCCGCCGCGGCGGCCAGCGCGAGGCAGACCGGGGCGAGCGTCGGGGCGTCGTTCAGCGCCTGGTGGCTGTAGAAGACCGGCAGGAACGCGACCGCGAGCAGCGCACCGGCGACGAGGCCCGCGGCGCGGCCGAACAGGCGGGTGCCGGCCCAGACCATCAGCCCGACGGCGACCGTGCTGAGGAAGGCCGTCGTGACCCGGGCGGCGATCCACACCGGCTCCGGGTCGGCCGCGAACGCCTCGGAGACCCCTTCCCGCCCGCCGAACCACACCGCGAAGACGGCGTGCAGGACGTACGTGAAGGCCGGCGGGTTGACGAAGTACCGGGGGTTCAGGTCATGCCCGAACATCCCGATCGCCCGGGGCACGAAGTGGCCGTTCTCGTCGGCGTTGTACGCCCACGGCATGCCGTGGCCGACGC
>JAEMQS010000194.1 GCA_016463765.1 Solirubrobacteraceae bacterium
CGACGGCGATGAACGCCTCCCAGCGGCGCTTGTCGCGCGCGGCGCGCTCGAACTCGGCGGTGCCGGACTCGGCGCCGCTCAGCGCGCTCTCGGCCTTGCTGAGCTTCTCGCGCAGGTCCGCGACGTCCAGCTCGTCCGGTGTGTGCGCCTCCTCGACGAGGAGGAGCACCCGGCCGTCGGCGACCTGCACGTAGCCCTCGCCCTGCGCGTACCGCGTGTAGTCGTTCTCGCCGCGGTACAGCCGCAGCTCGGTCGGCGACAGCAGGCCGAGCAGCGGCTGGTGGTGGGCCAGGATGCCGATCGAGCCGGTCTCCGTGCGGGTCGAGACCATCTCGACCTCGTCAGCGAAGACCGACCCCTCGGGCGTCAGGACCTCGACGGGAAACGTGCTCCGGGCCATGGCTACGCCTGCGCCGCCTTGACCACGTCGTCGATCGAGCCCTTGAGCAGGAAGGCCTGCTCCGGGAGGTCGTCGTGCTTGCCCTCGAGGATCTCCTTGAAGCCGCGGATCGTCTCGGCGATCGGGACGTACGCGCCCGACGTGCCGGTGAACTGCTCGGCGACGTGGAACGGCTGCGAGAGGAAGCGCTCGATGCGGCGGGCACGGCCGACGGTGACCTTGTCCTCGTCGGAGAGCTCGTCGATGCCGAGGATGGCGATGATGTCCTGGAGCTCGCGGTACCGCTGCAGGATCTCCTTGACGCGGTTGGCCACCGTGAAGTGCTCCACGCCGAGGATGTCCGGCTTCAGGATCGTCGACGTCGAGTCGAGCGGATCGACCGCCGGGTAGATGCCCTTCTCGGAGATCGCGCGGGACAGGGTCGTCGTCGCGTTGAGGTGGGCGAACACCGACGCCGGAGCCGGGTCGGTGAGGTCGTCGGCCGGGACGTAGATGGCCTGGATCGACGTGACCGAGCCCTGCGACGTCGAGGTGATCCGCTCCTGGAGCTGACCCATCTCGGTCTCGAGCGTCGGCTGGTAGCCGACCTGCGACGGCATGCGGCCGAGGAGCGCGGAGACCTCCGAGCCGGCCTGCACGAAGCGGAAGATGTTGTCGATGAACAGCAGCACGTCCTGGCCGCCCTGATCGCGGAAGTACTCCGCCATCGTCAGGCCGGTCAGCGCGACGCGCATGCGGGCGCCGGGCGGCTCGTTCATCTGGCCGAAGACGAGCATCGTCTTGTCGATGACGCCCGACTCCTTCATCTCCAGGTAGAGGTCGGTGCCCTCACGGGAGCGCTCGCCGACGCCGCAGAACGCGGACAGGCCGCCGTGCTCCTGCGCCAGGTTGTTGATGAGCTCCTGGATGAGGACGGTCTTGCCGACGCCGGCGCCGCCGAACAGGCCGACCTTGCCGCCCTTGGCGTACGGGGCGAGCAGGTCGATGACCTTGATGCCCGTCTCGAACATCTCGGTGGTCGGGGTCAGCGACTCGACGGCCGGCGCCTTGCGGTGGATGGCCCAGCGCTCGACGTCGTCGGCGATATCGCCGGCGTTGTCGATGGTGTCGCCGAGGACGTTGAAGATGCGGCCGAGCGTGACGTTGCCGACGGGGACCGTGATCGGGCCCCCGGTGTCCGTGACGACCGTGCCGCGGGCGAGGCCGTCGGTCGAGTCCATGGCGACCGCGCGGACGCGGTCGTCGCCCAGGTGCTGCTGGACCTCGCAGACGAGCGGGCCCTCGTCGCCCTCGCGCTCGATGACGATGGCGTTGTTGATCTCGGGGAGGTTGCCGTCGGCGAAGACGGCCTCGATGACGACGCCCTGGATCTCTTCGATCCGGCCGACGTTCTTGGTGGCGGTGGCGGCTTCCATAATTTCTCCGGTCAGCTGAGGCCCTCGGCCCCGGCAACAACTTCCATGATTTCCTGGGTGATCTCCGCCTGGCGCGCGCGGTTCATCTCCAGGGTGAGGTCTTCGATGAGCTCGCCGGCGTTCTCCGACGCGTTGCGCATCGCGGTCATGCGCGCGCCATGCTCCGACGCGGTGGACTCCAGCAGGGCACGGAACACCGAGATCTCGACGTAGTCGGGGATCAGGCGCTCCAGGATGCCCTCGGGGCTCGGCTCGTACTCGACGAGGGCGTGGCCGGCCGACGTGTGCTCGCTCGCGTCGCCGTTCTCCTCGCCCTCGCCGGCGATGGCGGCGTCGATCGTGGCCTGCTGCAACGGCAGCAGCGTCTCGCGGCGGACCTCCTGGGTCAGCGCCGAGACGTAGCCGTTGTAGAAGACCTCCACGCGGTCGACCTTGCCGTCGACGTACGCGCTCATGAGGTCGTCGGCGATCTCACGGGCGTTGGCGTATGCGGGCCGGTCGGTGAACCCGACGTACTGGCCCTGCGGGTCGCGCTTGCGGAAGACCAGGGTCGACACGCCACGGCGGCCGGTCGCGCTGAAGACGACCTGCTTGCCCTCGGCCTCGAGCTCCGCCGCGGCGCGCAGGCCGGCGCGGATGATCTGCGAGTTGAACGCGCCCGCGAGGCCACGGTCGCCCGTGACGAGGAGCAGCCCGACGCGCTCGACCGTCTCCCGCTCCTTGAGGACCGGGTTGCTGGCGATCTCGGCGCTGGATGCGGCCTCCGCGGCGGAGCGGGTCATGCGGCGCACGGCACCCGCGTAGGGCCGCAGCGCCTCGATGCGCTGCTCGGCCCGGCGCAGGCGCGCGGCCGCGACCATCTCCATGGCGCGCGTGATCTTCGCGATGTTCTTGACCGACGCGATGCGGTCCTTGACGTCTGCCTGGGAGGCGCTCACGCCGTCGCCGCCTCCTTGGCGGGCTCCTCGGCGCCGTTGGCGCTCGCGCCGGCGTCGATCGAGCCCGTGGTGACGACCGGGGTCTCCTCGTCGACCGGGACGCCGTGCTCGTCGAGATCGAAGCCGAAGTCGTCGGTGAACTCCTTGACCGCCGCATCGACCTCGGCGACGGTGTCGTCGCTCCAGTCGCCGCCGGCGATCTTCGCGAGCAGCTCGGCCTTCTCGGCACGCAGGCGCGCGATCAGGTCGCGGAGGTACTCCTGGACGCGGTCGACGTTGATGCGGTCGACGTAGCCGTTCGACGAGGCGTAGATCTGGACGACCTGCTCCTCGGCGGGCAGCGGCGAGCGCTCGTTCTGCTTCAGCGTCTCGACGAGGCGCTCACCACGGGCCAGCGTGGCCTGGGTGGACGCGTCGAGGTCCGAGCCGAACTGGGCGAACGCCTCCAGCTCGCGGTACTGCGAGAGGTCGAGCTTCAGGCGGCCCGCGACCTTCTTCATCGGCTTGATCTGCGCGTCGCCACCCACGCGGGACACGGAGATGCCGACGTTGATGGCCGGGCGGACGCCGGAGAAGAACAGGTTGGGCTCGAGGAAGATCTGCCCGTCGGTGATCGAGATGACGTTCGTCGGGATGTACGCCGACACGTCCGACGCCTGCGTCTCGATGATCGGCAGCGCCGTCATCGAGCCGGAGCCGAGATCCTCGGACAGCTTCACCGCGCGCTCGAGCAGGCGGCTGTGCAGGTAGAAGACGTCGCCCGGGTACGCCTCGCGGCCCGGCGGGCGGCGCAGCAGCAGCGACATCTGGCGGTA
>JAEMQS010000082.1 GCA_016463765.1 Solirubrobacteraceae bacterium
TCGACGCGGACGCCGGGGAACTCCTTCTTGCGCTCGGAGATGTAGTTCAGCATCGTGCGCGGGACGTCGGTCTTCAGCCGCACGTCGGCGTACGGGACCTGGGCGAGCTGGCGGATCACCTGGTTGTGGATCGCGCGCGGCGACGTGCGCAGGACCTCGGCCAGCCGTGCGTAGCGCGCCTCGAGCGCCGGGTCGTCGATCGGCGGGATCGGGACCTCCTTGCCCCGCTCGCCCTTCGGCCGTGCCGCGCGCTGCCCGGCCCGCTGACCCCACGCCGCGGCCATGTCGCGCTCGGACTCCGGCAGCTTCGACGGATCGAGCTGCACGACGATCGCGCGGCGGTTCGTCACCAGCACCCGGCCGTTGCGGTCGACGATCTCCCCGCGCGGGGCCTGGATGCGCAGCTCGCGCACGCGGTTGTCGTTCGCCTCGGCGAGGTACTGGTCACCCGAGAGCACCTGCAGGTACCAGAGGCGGAAGAAGATCACCGCGAACAGGACGAGCGCGATGCCGCCGAAGATCGCGACCCGCAGCGCGAGCTGGGGCGTGATCGGGGGGCGGCGGTCTGAGACGGGATCGACCATGGATTACCGGGCGCGCTGCAGCGGGGAAAGGGACGTGGTCGTCGCACGACGACGGCGCCGACGAGGGTCGGCCGGCAGAGCGGGCACCAACCAGGATCGCACCAACGCATACACGGGCAGCGCCAACAGCATGTTCAGGAGGGTCGTCACGAGCGTCTGACGAAGGATGACGCCACTGACGGGCGCCTCCACGTCGAGCAGGAACTGGATGATCGCGTAGCCCAGCACCCACGCCAGCGTGGCGACGGCCGCGCCGAACAACGGGACGAACGCGCCCTCGGGGTCGCGGGCGTCACGCACACGGCCGGCGACGTAGCCGATCGTCAGCAGCAGCAGGGACGAGATGCCCAGGGTGTGGAACAGCGCGACGTCGAGGAAGAACCCGACGACGAACCCGAACACCGCGCCGCTCATGGCGCCGCAGAGCAGGCCGACCGCCAGGACGACGAGCGGCACGAGGTCGGCGATCCCGCCGGCGATGCGCAGCTGGCTCACCAGCGTGATCTGCAGGATCACGCAGACGAGGCCGAGCAGGCTGAGCCGCAGTTGCAGGTGGCGATGCTCGTTCATCGGTCCCCGTCGTTGACGGTGGTCAGGACCTGGACGAACTCGAGGCCGCGCAGGTCGACGAACGGGCGCAGGTGGATCTCCTGGCTGTCCGAGCCCTGGTCCTCGATCCGCGTGACCCGCCCGATCGGCAGGTTCGGCGGGAACAGCGACTCGAAGCGCGTGGAGTTCGTCCCCGACGTCACGATGCGGTCATCCACGCGGACCACGCTGCGCGGCGGCGTGTAATTCAGGACGAGGTCGTTCGGGTTGCCCGCGCCGGAGCTCTCGACGACGCCCTGGACGTCGCGGCGGTTGGTCCGCGCCGGGACGCCCGACGTGTGGTCGGTGATGAGCGTCACCTGCGCCGAGCCGCGGGTGACCTCGTCGATGCGGCCGACGAGGCCACCGGACGCCACGACGGGCATCCCGGGCCGCAGGCCGTCCGAGCTGCCCTTGTCGATGCCGACCCGCGCGTACCAGACGCTCGGGTCGTAGTTGATGACCCGCGCGCCCTTCGGCCCGTAGTCGCCGAGGCCCAGCGCCTGGTTCATCTCCAGCTGCGCACGCAGCTCGGCGTTCTCCCGCGCCGCGGCCTCGTTGGCGACGACCTCCTGGCGCAGCGCGTCACGCTCGTTGCGCAGCTGCTCGACGTCGCCCTTGGCGTCCAGCGTGTCGCCGAACCAGCCCACGAGGTCACGCGCCGGCTTCAGGGCCGTGCTCGCCCCCTCCTGGATGGGGCTGATGACTTCGTTGAAGCCGCGCTGGATCGAGCGCAGCCCACCACCGGCGGATTCGCCGAAGTAGGCCGTCAGCAGGATCAGGCAGCTGACGACGAGCAGCCCGAGGACCGCCCGGCGTCGCCGGACCGACTTGTCGTACACGTGGGGAAAAGCTCCAAGGTCTTCATCGCTGAGAGCCGCGCGCTAGTAGCGGCGACGGCGCTGCCGGGAATTGCGGTTGGCGCGGTGGATCACTTCGAACTCCTCGAGGGAGCGGCCGGATCCCACCGCCACACAGGTCAAGGGTGATTCGGCGAGGTGCGCCGGCATCTGCGTCTCTTCGCGCAGTCGCTCGTCGAGGCCCTGCAGGAGGGCACCGCCACCAGCCAACATGATGCCACGGTCCATGATGTCGCTCGAAAGCTCCGGCGGCGTGCGGTCGAGCGTCTCCTTCACGGCGTCGATGATCTGCGACAGCGGCTCCTCGAGCGCCTGGCGGATCTCCTCGCTCGTAAGGACGACGGTCTTCGGCAGGCCGGACACCATGTCGCGGCCGCGGATCTCCGCCTGGACCTCCTCGGGCATCGGGTACGCCGACCCGATCTCGAGCTTCACTTCCTCGGCCGTCTGCTGGCCGATCAACAGCTTGTACTCGCGCTTGGCGTAATTGATGATCGCCTCGTCGAACTCGTCGCCGCCGATGCGGATCGACTGGCTGACGACGATGCCGCCGAGCGAGATCACCGCGACCTCGCTCGTGCCGCCGCCGATGTCGACGACCATCGAGCCCGTCGGCTCACCCACGGGCAGACCCGCGCCGATCGCGGCCGCCATGGGCTCCTCGATGAGGTACGCCTGCCGGGCACCGGCGGAGAGGGTGGCCTCCTCGACGGCGCGCTTCTCGACTCCGGTCACGCCAGAGGGAACACAGACGACGACGCGAGGATGCGCCCAGCGGTTCTGGTGCACCTTCTGGATGAAGTGGCGGAGCATCTCCTCCGTCACGTCGAAGTCGGCGATGACGCCGTCCTTCAGCGGGCGGATCGCCTGGATGGTCCCGGGCGTGCGACCGAGCATGCGCTTGGCCTCGATCCCGACCGCGTGGACCTCCCCGCTGCGCGAGTCGATCGCGACGACGGAGGGCTCGCTCAGCACGATGCCGCGCCCGCGCACATAGACGAGGGTGTTGGCCGTGCCGAGGTCGACGGCCATGTCGCGACCGCCGAAGCCGGTGAGGTAGGTGAAGACGCCCATGGGTTCGGAGACGAAAATGCCCTGCAAAGCCAGAGCGCCCAGGAGACCTGGGCGCGCCGGGCACGACGTCGCGGTGAGTCTAGCGAGAGGCCCGCATCAGCTCGGGCGCCGCATCGAGACATGCAGCCACCGGGAAGCCGACGACATTGAGGTAATCGCCCTCGATCCGGCGTATCAGCGCCGCTCCGCGGAGCTGGATGGCGAACCCGCCCGCGCGGCCCTCCCACTCGCCGAGGTCCACGTAGTCGGCGATCTGGTCGTCGGTGAGCGTGCGAAAGGTCACACGCGTGACGTCGTGGTGGACCTGCTCGTCCTCGCCGCGGACGAGCGCGAGGCCGCTGTGGACCTCGTGCGTGCGGCCGTTCAGGCGGCCCAGCATGGCGCGGGCGTCTGCGGCGTCGGCCGGCTTGCCGAAGATCTCGCCGTCGAGGTGGACCTCCGTGTCGACGCCGATCACGAGCTCGTCGGGCGCGTGGCCTCGCCGGTGCGCGACCGCGCGGGCCTTGCGGCGAGCGTTCTCGCAGACGACCTCGACGGGGTCGCCCTGTTCCAGCTCGGGCACGTCGGCCACGACGACCTCGAACGTGAGCCCGAGCTGGGTGAGGATGGCGCGCCGCTGGGGCGACGCGCTGGCGAGGATGAGGGTCAGCTCAGTTCCGGGAAGAAGATCCCGGCCTCACGGACGCCGGCCTCCGGCGAATCCGACCCGTGCACGAGGTTGGTCCCGACCTCGATCGCGAAGTCACCGCGGATCGAGCCCGTGGCGGCCTCGAGCGGGTTCGTCGCGCCGATGACCTGGCGGGCGGCCTTGATGGCGTTCTCGCCCTCGAGGATCGCGGCGACGAGCGGGCCGGAGGTGATGAACTCGACGAGCTCGCCGAAGAACGGCTTGCCCTGGTGCTCGCCGTAGTGCGTCTCGGCGATCTCGACGGTCAGCGTCGTCTGCTTCAGCGCGGCGATCTTCAGGCCCTTGCGCTCGAAGCGGGCGAGGATCTCGCCGGTGAGGCCGCGCGCGAAGGCGTCGGGCTTGACGAGGATGAGGGTCTTTTCGATGGCCATGCGTGTCTCCTGGAAGGCTGGGGTGGCGGCTGGACACTAAATCAGCGCAGGCGGAGACGCTGCGCGCTGGCCGATCCGGACTGCGGGTCGATCCGGACGGTGTCGACCGCGAGGACGCGGAACGGGTCGATCTCGTAGCGCAGCACCGCGAGGCCGAGCGCATCGGCCTCGGGCTCGGCGAGGTTGCCGGTGCCCCCGGCGCCCAGGGTGCCGCCGTTGACCTCCAGCACGCCGCGCTCGTTGACGACACGCTGGCGGTGGGTGTGCCCGGTGACCACCACCGGCGGGCGCACCCGGGGCTCGCGGCGCAGCTCAGCCACAGCGTCGGCGGCGAGCTCGGGCTCGTGGACCATGACGACGTCGACCGTCCGAGCGTCGAGGAGCCGCCGCAGCCACGCGCTGAACGCCTCGCGCTGCCCGCGCGTGACCGACGCGCCGCGGTCGGCGTAGTCGTCGGCCGCGCGGCGTTCGTTCGGGCTGTCGTACCCGGCGATCCGCACGCCGCGGACCGTGACGACCCGCGGGCCGTAGCCGACCCTGGGCAGGTAGCGCCCGTGCCGCGTCAGGACGACCGCCCCCTCACGGGCCAGGCGGCGCATCGAGGTGTCCGAGTCGTGGTTGCCGCTGACGGCGACGAACCGCCCGCCCGCGGAGACGATCCGCCGCGTGGCGGCGCTCTCGAGCGGCGTGCCGCGGTCGGTGAGGTCGCCCGCGAACAGGACGAGCGCGTCACGGGCCGCCCGTTCGAGGGTCGGCACCGCCAGGACGTTGTTGTGCAGGTCGGAGGCGACCACCATCCGGGGCCCCGCCTCGATGGGCCGTCGCCGGCCCGGGGACTGCACGAGGCGCGCCAGCCCGAGCAGCTGCGCGTCGAGTTCGTCGCCGAGCACGTCGCCGGAGCGCCGGAGCGTCTCCAGGGTCTGCAGCGCGACGGGGATATCCGGCCCGTTGGCGTAGTACTCCGGGTCGTCGAGATCGCCCCGCGGTGGCAGCAGCACGACGGCGACCACCGTGCACAGCACCGCACCGCCCGCCGCGACGAGCATCAGGCGGCGCAGCGGCGCGACGTGGCCGCTGCGCAGCGCCAGGGCGACGAGCATGCCGGCCGCCAGCGACGCGAGCGCCACGACGACGATGAGCGTGCGCAGGTACCCGGTCAGCGCCTCGGTGGCCTCGACCCGCAGCTCCTGGACCGCCGGTACCTCGCCGCCGGCCGCCCCCGCGAGCACTTCGCGGTCGAGCGACCGGACGTCGAGCTTGACCCGCACCGGCAGGCGCACGGCGTCGAAGCGCACGCCCCAGTCGACGAGCGGCACGTAGAGATCGAGCGCGCCCGGGTGGCCGAGATCGACGTTGAGGTCGACCGTGCCCACCGAGAGCGTGCGCTCCTGGGTGTACGTCTCCAGCGCGAGCGCGGCCCCCGCGACGGACGCGAGGAGCACGGCGAGGATCGCCAGCGAGCTGCGAACGCGGTGGGCCACTCCCTAGGGAGTAGCAGCCCGTCCTGAAGGCCGAATCAGTTCAGCACGCGGCTGAAGTGGTACGACGCGATGCGCATGCCATGGCGGAAGTAGAACCGGTGGGCGTCCTCACGCTCGGCCTGGACGCCGGAGTCGAGGTGCAACACGGCACAGCCCTGCGCACGCGCCTCGGCCTCTAGCCAGGCGAACAGCGCGTCGGCGTGGCCGCGTCCGCGCATCGCCGCCCGGGTCACGAGGTCGTCGACGTAGAGGTGGCGGCCCATGTGCAGGTTCTCCGCCACGCGAAACCCCGCTGCTGCCGCCGCTGTCTGCTCCCCGGGCTCGAACGACCCGGCCACCCGGTACCCGCCCGCGCGCAGCGCCTCGATCCGGTCCGCCAGCGCTTCGGCGGTCCGCAGGTGCGGCCGGAGCTCGAGCAGCGCGGGCGCCGCGAGATGCGACGCGCCCGCCTCCAGCTCCCGGACCTCCGGCACGGCTAGGAGTCGACGGCGGTGCGCTCGGACGTCGACTGCTCGTCGCCCGTCCCGCGGCGCCGGCGCCGGCGTGCCGTGGGCGCGCCTGCCACGTCTGCCTCGCAGAACGGGCACAGCCGCCACTCGGGGTCGAGCGGCTTGCTGCAGTTGCTGCAAGGGTCACGCAGCTTGCGCGTGCAGGACGGGCAGCGCAGCCAGTCCTCCTTGACCTCGTAGCTGCAGTGCGGGCACGCGAGGTAGCTGAGCTGGTGCAGCCGTGCCTCGGCCGCCTGCATCTCGAGCTCGCGCTCGCGGACGTCCTCGAGGAACTCCGGCGGGCGCACGATCATGTACACGACCACGCCCACGAAGGGGAAGATGATCGCCGCGACGACCGCGCAGCCGACCAGCATCGCGTCGTCGATCCGTCGCCTTGCGTCCGCGTACGTCCAGTAGACGAGCGACAGGTAGACGACGGCCAGGAACAGCAGGAGCAGGTTGACCGCGAGGTTCAGCTCGTCGGATTCGATCCCGAAGACAGCAATCATGAGGTCAGAGAGCCTAGAGGAAGGGGCTACAGGAACAGTCGCCCGAGCAGATACCCGAGCGCGAAGAAGACCAGGATCACGATCGCGACGATGAACGCGACCGCCGCGATGAGTGCCAGGGGATTGGGGCCGTCGTCCTCGTTCACAGCATGCTCACCCGGCGATCGCCGGCCTCGCGCAGCAGATCCGCGATGAGATAGATCGAGCCGGTCGCGAGGACCACGCCGTCCGGTCCGGCGACCTCGCGGGCACGGACCAGGGCCCGCTTGGGGTCAGGCTCGCGCTGCACCGGCACGGTGCCGATCTGGGCCGCCAGGGACTCCAGGGTCGCGGGGCTGAGCGCCCGGGGATTCGCGTTGCTCGTGACCACCACGTGCGCGCAGTGTGGCAGCAATGCCGTGAGCATCGCCGCCGCGTCCTTGTCGTCCAGGACGCTGATGACCGCCGTCAGCCGCCGGCCGGCGAGGTACTCCGGCAGCGAGGCGGCGAGCGCCTCCATGCCTCCGGGGTTGTGGGCGCCATCGAGGATCGTGTCCGGACTGCGCGCCACCAGCTGGAAGCGCCCGGGTACCGCGACCTGCGCGGCGGCGGCGCGCACCGCCTCGTCGTCGAGCCGCCCGAGCCACGCCCGGACCGCCTCCATCGCCGCGGCGAAGTTCCGCCGCTGGAAACCACCGAGGGCGTGCACCGGGACACCCGGATCGGCGCGCGCGGAGACGATGGTCGCCCCCTGCCGCGCGGCGACCTCGTCGGCCTCGCGGCGCGCGTCGGGGTGCAGGTCCGCGCCGAGCACGAGCGTGCCGCCCGGCGGGACGACGGCGAGCTTCTCACGCGCGATGTCCGCGACCGTCGGCCCCAGCCACCGGGTGTGCTCCAGACCGACGTTCGTCAGGACGACCACGGGCGCGTCGAGGACGTTCGTCGCGTCGTACCGGCCGCCGAGGCCCGCCTCGACCACGGCGACCTCCACGCGCTGGCGGGCGAGCTCGTCCAGCGCAGCCGCCGTGAGCGCCTCGAACTGCGTGACCCGGTCGTCCCCCTCGAGCGTGCGGTCGACGCGCTCGGTGGCCGTGCGCGCCCGCGCGACGGCGGCGGCGAACGCGTCGTCGCCGATGTCCGTGTCCCCCACGCGGATGCGCTCGGCGAACGAGACGAGGTGCGGGGACAGATAGCTGCCGGCCCGCACGCCGTGGCGCTCGAGCAGCGCCGCGATCATCCGCGTGGTCGACGACTTGCCGTTCGTCCCCACGACGTGGATGGCGCCGTAGCGGTCCTGCGGCGAGCCCAGCGCGGTGAGCAGCCGGCGCATGCGGTCCAGGCCGAAGCGCATGCCGAACAGCTCGAGCGACAGAAGCCAGCGCTCGGCATCGTCGGCGCCGGACGGGATGGCCGCGGGGCGCGCGTCCATCAGACCTCGTCCAGCTGATCCAGCTCCGCCCGCAGCCGCGTGAGCTTGTCGCGCTCCTCCTGGACGACGGCGGCGGGGGCCTTGGCGACGAACTTCTCGTTGGCCAGCTTGCCCTCCGCGCGCTTGATCTCGCCCTGCAGGCGGCCGCGCTCGGCGTCCACCCGTCCACGAGCGGCGTCGAGGTCGACCTCGTCGCTGGGCAGCAGATCGACGGCCCCGCCGGGCACCGCGACGCCCGCGATCGGCGCCGCGCCGTCGCCGGCGGCGAGGTCCAGGCGCGCGAGGCCGGCGACCAGCGCCGCGACGTCCTCGTAGCCCGCGGGCAGACGGGCGGGAAGCACGGCGCCGGGGCGGACACCGACGCGGTCGCGCCAGCCGCGCACGGCGGTCACCGCGCCGATGGCCTGCGCCACCGCGGTCTCGGCGGCGTCATCGCGCAGCGCATCGTCGACCGCAGGGAACGGGGCCGCCGCGAGCAGGTCGTGCCCGCCGCGCGCGCCCTCGGGCAGCAGCGCCCAGATCTCCTCGGTGACGAACGGGATGATCGGATGGGCGAGGGCCAGCGTCTCGGAGACGACATGCAGCAGCGTCGCCGACAGGTCGGCCTTGCCCTCCGGATCGTCCTCGGCGTACAGCCGCGGCTTGACCATCTCCAGGTACCAGTCGCAGAGCTCGTCGAAGACGAACTCGTAGAGCCCGAGCGCCGCCTTCGCGAAGTCGAAGCCGTCGATGCGCGTACTGAACTCGGCCTTCGCGCGCTGGAGGCGCGACAGCATCCACCGGTCCTCGATGGTGCGCGGCCGCGGCGCGGCGTCTGCATCGGCGTCCACCTGCAGGAGCACGAACCGCGACGCGTTGAACAGCTTGTTCGTCAGCGCCCGGCCCTGCTCGATCTTCTCCTCGCTGAAGCGCACGTCCTGCGTGGAGGACAGCGCAAGCAGGCCGAAGCGCACGGCGTCGGCGCCGTAGGCGGGGAAGTCGCCACCCTGGGGGAAGACGGGCGGGCGCGGACCGCCGTCGATGAGGTCGAGCGGGTCGATGCCGGTGCCCAGCGACTTGCTCATCCGGCGGCCGTCGGGCGCCTGGATGACCGAGTGGATGTAGACGTCCTCGAACGGGATCTGCCCCGGGAAGCGCAGCCCCATCATCACCATGCGCGCCACCCACAGGAAGAGGATGTCGCGCGCCGTGCTCAGGACGTTCGTCGGATAGAAAGCCTGCAATTCCGGCGTTTCCTCGGGCCATCCGAGCGTGGCGAACGGCCACAGCGCGCTGCTGAACCACGTGTCGAGGACGTCCGGGTCGCGCTCCCAGCCGTCGCCCTCCGGCGGCGTGGTGCCGACGTAGGTCTCCTCGTCGCGGTACCAGACCGGGATCTGGTGGCCCCACCACAGCTGGCGGCTGACGCACCACGGGCGGATGTTCTCCAGCCAGTCGAGGTAGCGGCGCGACTGCGACTCGGGATGGATGCGCACCCGCCCGTCGCGCACGACGTCGATCGCCGGCTGCGCCAGGCCGCCCATGTTCATGAACCACTGAAGGCTGATGAGCGGCTCGATCCGCGCGCCGGACCGGTGGCTGAACGGGACGGTGTGCTCGTAGGCCTCGCGCTCGCGGATGCTGCCCTCGGCGTCGAGCCGGGCGACCACAGCAGCCTGCGCCTCCTCGACGGTCAGGCCCGCGAAGTCCTCGCCCGCGGCGGCCGTCATGAGGCCGTCCTCGCCGATGACCGAGATCTCCTCAAGGCCGTGCTTGCGCCCGATCTCGAAGTCGTTGGGGTCGTGGCCCGGAGTGATCTTCAGGCAACCGGTGCCGAAGTCGGTCTTGACGTACTCGTCGGCGATGATCGGCAGGCGGCGCCCCACGATGGGCAGCACGACCTCCTTGCCGATGAAGCGCTGGTAGCGCTCGTCGTCGGGATGCACGGCGACGGCGGTGTCGGCGAGCATCGTCTCGGGCCGGACCGTCGCGACCACGAGCTCCCCGTCGCCGTCGGCCAGCGGGTAGGCGATCGAGTACAGCGTGTCGACGATGCCCTCGCGCTCCTCGACCTCGAGGTCGGAGACGGCTGTCTGCAGGCCCGGGTCCCAGTTGACCATGTAGTTGTCGCGGTAGATCAGTCCCTGCTCGTACAGGTCGACGAAGACCTTCTGCACGGCCGCGACGTACTGGTCGTCCATGGTGAAGCGCTCGTCGTCGAAGTCGCACGTCGCGCCGAGCCGCTTGAACTGCTCGATGATCGTGCCGCCGAACTCCTCGCGCCACTCCCACACCCGGCGGTTGAACTCCTCGCGGCCGACCGCTTCGCGGCTCGTCCCCTCCCCCTCCAGGCGCTTCTCGACCTGCCGCTGCGTCGCGATGCCCGCGTGGTCGGTGCCGAGGATCCACTTCGTGTGCCGCCCGCGCATGCGGTTCAGGCGGATGAGCGTGTCCTGGATCGACCCGTTCAGCGCGTGGCCCATGTGCAGCGCGCCGGTGACGTTCGGCGGCGGGATCGCGATCGAGTAGTTCTCGTCGGCCGTGCCCGCCGGCTCGGGGTGGTGCAGACCCGAGTCCAGCCAGCGCGACGTGATGCGCGGCTCAACCTCGGACGGCTCGTAGCGGGTGCGGTCGCGCAGGTCGGTCATGGACCGCGTGAGTCTAGATGGGAGCTAGAAGCCGCGGCGCTTCGTCCCGCGTCGCAGCGCGAAGCGCCGCGCGTGCGGCAGCAGGTCGCGGCCGACGGCCGCGGGCTCGAGCTTGCGCACCAGGACACCCAGGCGCTGGCGCTCGTGCGCGCTGAGGTTTGCCGGGCGGCCCTTGCTCTTCTTCACGATCTCCGCGAGCTCGGCGCGGTCGTGCGGATTCAGGCGCATCCAGCGGTCGCGGAAGACCATCGCGATCTCGAGCACGAGCGCCCACGGAATCGCCTTGACGGAACCGGGGACACCGCGCTTGGCAGGTGAAGACGACATGGAGGCCATGGTACGGGGTTCGGGTTGCCGGCTCCGGACCCTGCCATCCGCGCGGTATAGCGCTTCCGCTATATAGCGCAGTCGCGATATTCTGTGGCGCGTGTCCCGCGCATCGCATCTCATCCGCACCGCGCGTCAGGAGGCAGGCCTGACGCAGGCCGAACTGGCGCAGCGGGCCGGTATGACCCAGTCCATGATCGCCCGCATGGAGCGCCCCGGCGCGAACCCCACCGTCGACACCCTCGACACCGTTCTGGGTGCGATGCACCGCTACATCGACCTCACCCCGGCCCGACGGCTGCCTGAGCACGATGAGACGCTGATCGCCCAGCGGCTCCGGCTCACACCACGACAACGACTGGCCGCATTCCAGGCCAACCACCGCAGCCTGAACCGCCTGCTGAGTTCCGCGCGGCGTGTCGATGGTTGAGCTCCAGGCAGACGAACTGCTGCGCCGCCTTGCCGAGCGCCGCATCGACTTCGTCGTGATCGGAGGAATCGCGATGATCTTGCAGGGGTCCGGGCGCAACACCTTCGACCTCGACCTCTGCTTCGCCACGGACGCCAACAACCTGCGCCTCCTCGGCGAAGCGCTCGTGGAACTCGGTGCGTCACTTCGTGGCGTCGATGACGACGTGCCGTTCGTCCCCGACGCCCGCACACTGGCCCGAGTCGACGTCCTCACCCTCCACACGCGACTCGGGAACCTGGACGTGCTGAGAAGACCGGCCGGCGCGCCGACCTACGAGCGCCTGCGGACGGGCGCCGACGTCTACGACATCGGTGGCATCGAGGTCCGCGTCGCGTCGGTCGACGACCTGCTCGCGATGAAACGCGCCGCCGGCCGCGAAAAGGATCTCGTCGACGTCTCCGAGCTGGAGATGATCAAGCGCCTGCGGCGCAGGCCAACGAGCTAGGCCGACTCGGCCTGCTGCTCGCCGCCGTCCTCGTCCGCCACGGCGGCGGTGACGAGCGTCGGCGGGTGGCCCTTGTCCACCGTCTCCTTCGTCACGACGCACTTCTTGACGTCGCGGCGCGAGGGCAGCTCGAACTGCACCTCCAGGAGGATCTCCTCGATGATCGACCGCAGGCCGCGGGCCCCGGTCTCGCGCTCGAGCGCCTTGTCGGCGATCGCGTTGAGCGCCTCGTCGCTGAAGACGAGCTCGATGTTGTCGAAGTGGAAGAAGCGCTGGAACTGCTTGACGAGCGCGTTGCGCGGCTCGGTGAGGATCGTGATGAGGTCGTCGCGCGTGAGCTGGTTGACGGCGCTCATGACCGGCAGGCGGCCGATGAACTCCGGGATCAGCCCGTAGTTGACGAGATCCTCGGGCAGGCAGTGCGCGAAGACCTCGCCGGGCGTGATCTCGACGCGCTCCTCCATCGCGGCGCTGAAGCCGACGCCGCCGGAGCCGACGCGGCGCTCGATGACCTGATCGAGGTTCGCGAACGCGCCGCCGCAGATGAACAGGACGTTCGTCGTGTCGATCGACAGGAACTCCTGGTGCGGGTGCTTGCGGCCGCCCTGCGGCGGGACCGACGCGGTCGTGCCCTCCAGGATCTTCAGCAGCGCCTGCTGGACGCCCTCGCCGGACACGTCGCGCGTGATCGACGGGTTGTCGGCCTTCCGGGCGATCTTGTCGACCTCGTCGATGTAGATGATCCCGGTCTCGGCCTTCTTGACGTCGTAGTCCGCGGCCTGGATCAGCTTCAGCAGGATGTTCTCGACGTCCTCGCCGACGTAGCCGGCCTCGGTCAGCGCCGTGGCGTCGGCGATCGCGAACGGGACGTTGAGGATCCGGGCGAGCGTCTGCGCGAGCAGCGTCTTGCCGCAGCCCGTCGGGCCGAGCAGCAGGATGTTCGACTTCTGGAGCTCGATGTCCGAGTCCTCGGCCTGCATCATCTGCACGCGCTTGTAGTGGTTGTAGACCGCCACGGACAGCGTGCGCTTGGCCTCGTCCTGCCCGACGACGTACTCGTCGAGCACCGAGTAGATCTCCCGAGGCTTCGGGAGGTTGTCCAGATCGAACGAGGGCGGAGCGGTCAGCTCCTCATCGATGATCTCGTTGCAGAGATCGATGCACTCGTCGCAGATGTAGACGCCGGGGCCGGCGATGAGCTTCTTGACCTGCCGCTGCGACTTGCCGCAGAAGCTGCAGAGAAGCTGCTCGTTGGAATCAGTGGGTCGAGCCATAAGTCCGTGGAAATCCCCGGCGTCCGTCAGAGCACGCTAGTGCTCCGAGATCACCCGGTCAATGATGCCGTATTCGGCCGCTTCATCCGCCGACATGAAGTAATCGCGCTCCGTGTCCTTTCGGACCTTCTCGTACTCCTGGCCGGAGTGGTCGGCGATGATGTGGTCGAGCCGCTGGCGGATGTCGATGATCTCCTTGGCGTGGATCTCGATGTCCGTCGCCTGGCCCTGGAAGCCGGAGCTCACCTGATGGATGAGGATCTTGGAGTTCGGGAGCGCCATGCGCTTGCCCTTCGCGCCGCCGCACAGCAGCAGCGCGCCCATGCTCATCGCGATGCCGACGCAGATCGTCGACACGTCCGGCTTGATGAAGTTCATCGTGTCGTAGATCGCGAGGCCCGCGTACACCGACCCGCCGGGCGAGTTGATGTAGATCGAGATGTCCTTGTCCGGGTCCTCGGACTCCAGGTGCAGGAGCTGCGCCACGATCAGGTTCGCGATCTGATCATCCACGGGCGTCCCGAGGAAGATGATGCGCTCGCTGAGGAGGCGCGAGTAGATATCGAAGGCGCGTTCGCCTCGCGACGTCTGCTCCACAACCATGGGGACAAGGGGGCTCATAGTCCTCGCTTCAGTTTCGCTTCGGAGGCTGGATTCCTGCCGCCGGAGCATACTGGCCGCCCGGAGGCGGCCTGACCAGGTAGGTCGGCCCGCGCCCGGACGTTCTTGAGCCCTTCCCCGCTGGGGTCGGAAACCCGGCTAGGTGTCCTGCCCACGGTCTTGCTGAACGGTTTCGATAGCCGGGGTTATCGA